>JABFRY010000097.1 GCA_013140955.1 Acidobacteriota bacterium | reverse complement strand
ACGCTGCCCCAGAACTTGGTGTTCCCGCCGACGCCGTAGTGGGTGTAGGGCTGGAACTCCCGGCCCTCCTCGTCGAGCCAGCGCTCGGTGGTGCGGTAGCGCAGGTGCTTCCAGACGGCGGCGGGATCCCAGTTCGACGACTCCTGCGGCACGAAGTCGCCGCGCTCGAGCAGGAGGATGCGGGCGCCGGTCGGGGCCAGCGCGTGGGCGATGGTGCCGCCACCGGCGCCGCTGCCGATCACCACCACGTCGTACTGCTGGTTGCGCATCAACACGGGCGGCCGCCTACTGCGCCGCCAGCTGCCCGGTCCGCGCCAGGCTGCCGTAGATGTCGTCCATGAGGCGCTGGTCCTCGATCGCCCGCTCCAGGCTCATCTGGGGCACCCCGCCGGTACGGATGGCCGCGGCGAAGTCGCGATACATCGCCTGGTACCCGCGGATGTCCCGGAAACCTGGGAGGACGAGCCGCGGCCAGCCGGTGCCCCGCACCACGATGAACCCCCCGTTGGACTCGAACGAGATGATGCCCTTCCGGCCGAACAGCTTCGACACGCGCAGGCCCTGGAGGAGCGAGGGCACCTCGCGCGAGTAGTAGAGACTCCCCACGGCCTGGTTGTCGTAGCGGAAGGCCACCATCATGCTCTTGATCCGCCGGTCCGGTCCGTCCTGGGGCAGTACCGGACGATACCCCTGCACCGCGACGATCCGTGGCCCCAGGCTCGCGGCGAGGTGCAGCCAGTGGATGCCCTCCTCGAAGAACGCATCGCCGCCGGCCATCGTCTCGTCGTTGCGCCAGTCGTCCGCGGTCTTGAAGCGCTTGACCAGCGTGGTGAAGTGGGCGAACACCATGTCGCCGATGACCCCTTCGGCGAGCAGCTGCCGGAGGCGCACCGCCAGGGGCTTGTAGTGATCGTTCTCCCCCACCAGGACGACCAGCCCGGCGGCATCCCTCGCACGCCGGACGGTCTCGTAGTCGTCCATGCGCGGATAGGCGGGCTTCTCCACCAGCACGTGCTTGCCCGCGGCCAGGGCCTGCAGCGTCAGATCCAGGTGGAACCGGGGCGGGACGGCGATGACCACGGCGTCCACGGCCGGGTCCTCGATGGCGGCCCGGTAGTCCCCGTAGCTGCCCGCCCCGTGGAACATCCGCGAGAAGGCCTCGGCCCGCGCCCGGTCGCGGCTGGCGTACCTGCAGGACACGGCGGGGCCGAGGGCACGCAGGTGCCGGCTGTGGACCTTCGTGATGAAGCCGCAGCCGAGAAATGCCAGGCGAAGGGGAGTGGAGGCGTGTGGAGACACTGGAACGGGCGCATCCGGGGCGCGCCGCACGGCGGCGGACGCACCGGGAATTATACCCGTCCGGCGGGATAGCGTCGGGACAGCTGCAGGACGGCTGCAGGTCGGCTGCGGGACGGCTGCGGGCCGGCGCCTGGACCGCGCCGCGTTCGGCAGGGCGCGGGAGGCTGAACGCGGGAGGCGTCCGCGCGTGCGAGTGGCCCGCGGTGGCCACCCGCACGCAGGACAGCGCCGACGGGAGCCTACCGGATGCCCATGCAGTTGGCGTAGTAGGTCACCGTCGCCGCCCAGTCGGAGAACACGCCGAGAATCCCGACGTCCTTGGCGAGCACGTCGAGCACCGTCATCACGTCGCCGTCGCGCGTGATGGCGTCGTCGATGGTCTGGTAGTAGAAGCCGTTGTTGCCGTCGGCGAGGATACCCGACCGCTCGAGCGTCCACGTGATGATGTCGAGGCCGGCGGCCTTCGCGTTGCGCGCGTAGTCGGACGGGACGATCCGGCCGTTGTGATCGAGGGCGAGCAGCGCGAACGTCGGCGGCGCCACGATGTTGATCCCTTCGGCCTTGTACTGCACCAGGTCGGAGTAGCCCGGCAGGTCGGTCACCTGCTCCGCGTCATCGAGGTAGACGGCCTGCCGGCCGAACCGCGGCTCGTTGTTGACCCAGTACAGGACGTCGGCCTTGTTGAACGACTGGGGGAAGACGTTGCGCGGCGCCACACCGGCAGCCTTGTACTCGTCGATGAGCTTCTGCGCGTAGGCCTCCTGCGTGAAGCCGTTGAACGGCATCGGGACGTCGGGACTCTTCAGCTCCGGCGTGAATTTGCGGCCGAGCCGCCGGAACAAATCGATGCTCTCCTTGTGGCTGAGCAGGTGACCGCTGGTCGGACCCGAGTAGAGGTCCGTGCGGAACGATGCCGTCCCGCCCACGAACTCCTGCGGCGTCTGCGCGCGCGGATTGAAGGCGTCCATCTTGCCGCGGAGCGACTTGAAATCGGCGAGCGTGATGTCGGTCGTGCGGCACACGGCGGTGGCCGGGCTGATGACGCTGCCGTCAGCGGCGAGGATGGCCGGCGAGAACGGCACGCTGCACTTGGCGGCGAGCGGCGTGAGCAGGATGTCGGTGGTCGTCGCCAGGTCGCTCTGCGAATGACGGCACACCAGCTCGAGATCGCTCGTGAAGGTCACGTCGCACTCGAGGATGCCCGCGCCCATCCGCGCCGCCGCCTCGTAGGACTCTAGCGTGTGCTCCGGAAACTGCAGGGGCGCGCCGCGGTGCCCGATGGAGAAGTCGCTCTTCTCGAAGGGTCCGTTGGAGCACTGGAGCAGCTGACGCTTCAGCCGGCTGTCCTCCATGTCGTTGACGAGGAAGAACGGGCGCGGCCCGAGCTGCACCTCGCGGATCGCCGCACGCCGTGATTCGGGCACACGGGCGTCGGGCGCGGGGGTCCTGCGCCGGCGCGGCGAGCGCCAGCACGGGCAGGGCAACGGCAAGGGCCGCGAGACTGAGGCGGACGAGGGACTGGCGCATGAGGCACTCTCCTGGGGGTTGAACGGAATCAGCGGTCGCCTCGCGGACGCCACCTGTGCCCCTGGCAGGGCGGTCGTGGCTCCGGACGACGGCCATCCGCAGGCTAGCGGGCAGGAGTCGCGGCGCGGCGACGTCGGGGCGTCGGTTTCGCAACGCCACGCACACGTCGCTGCAACGCGTCAGCGTCGCACGTGCGACGCCGACGCGCACCGCGTGCTAGAAGCCGGTGATGATGAACGCGTCGCGGATGCTGAGCACGCGTGAGACCAGCAGGCCGTTGCGGTCGGGGCGCCGCAGGATACCGGTGATGCCGCCCTCGTCGAAGGTCGTCACACGCGCCACCGCCCGCCCGTCGAGGGTCACGCGAAACACGTTCGCGCGCTCGGCCGTGGTGAAGAGCAGCGCGCGGCCGTCCGCGCTCCAGGCGACGCTCCCGACCCCGCTCGCCGCGAAGGCGCCGGCATACACCCACTCGGGGTCTCCGCCCTCGATGGGGAAGACGGCGAGCGTATGCGGGTCGGTCGGCGCGGACCGCCAGAAACCGGCCACGCGCTGGCCGTCGGGGGACACGGCCGCGTCCGCCAGCCCGCGCACCAGCACCTCCGGGATGCCCCCGCCGAGCCGGACGCGGAACGTCGTGCCAAGGCCGTCGAGTTCGGCGGTATAGATGATCCACTGGTCGTCGGGCGTCAGCGCGAGCGACGCCACCGGGGGGACGGCGGCGACCAGACGCGCGTTGCCGCCGTCGGGATCGAGACGCCAGAGGCCGGCCTCGGCGCCACGCACGCCGTAACACACGAGCACCCGGCCATCGCGCGAGGCGGCGGGCCACGCGCTCCAGCCCTCGCTCGTGAGCTGCCGGCGATCGGTACCGTCGGAGGCCATCGTCCACAGCTGTGGATCCCCACCGACGAACGAGGCCAGCACGAGGCGGTCGCCGAGCCAGGCCGTGCCGCCCATGCCGTCACCCCGTGCCCACGGCACGCGCACCTGACGGGCCGGGGCCTCGTCGTCCACGGCCCACAGCGAGGTGAGCGAATCGGTGCCGACCGAGACGATGACCGCGCCGTCCGACGTGACACTGACGTTGCGGTAGGCGTTGGGGTCGGCCGTCACCGCCCGGAGCGCAGTGCCGTCGGTGGGATGGATCCAGATGCGGAGCGCCGTGCTCCACGCGAGGGGCCGGCGGCCGGTGAAGAGCACACCCGACCCGTCCGGCAGCCACGCCGCCGTACCGATGGTGGCAAAGCCGTCCTCGAGCACGGTCTGCGCACCGGTGACCACGTCGAAGGCCACGAGGCGCGACGTGCTCCCCTCGGTACGCACGGCCGAGACTACGGAACGCCCGTCTGGCGACCACGACGGCGCCGCGAAGAACCCCGGCGCGAGCAGGTCGGGTGGCCGGAGCGTCGTCACGGTCCGCAGGTTCGTGCCGTCCACGCCAGCCACCACCAGGCTGCTGCCCCCGTCGCCGGCCGACTCGACGCGCAGGAACGCCAGCTGCCGGCCGTCGGGTGAGAAGGTCACCGCGCTGTCGATACCCGACAGGATCCGGCGCGGCAGTCCGCCGAGCACCGGGACGGCCGACAGGACGCCTCCGGGTGCATCGTCGGCCGACGTGCCCTTGACCCCGAAATACACGAAGCGCGAGTCGGGAGAAAACGACGTGCCCCAGTAGGCGACCGGCCGGTCGGCAACCAGCTGGACGGCGCCGGGCTGATCGATCTGGCGGACCCACAGCCCCTGCTGTCCCCCGAACGACCGCACGAAGGCCACATAGGTGCCGTCGGGCGACACGAC
>JABFRY010000354.1 GCA_013140955.1 Acidobacteriota bacterium | reverse complement strand
CCTTCTGGCCGTGGAGAACGCCCCGGCCGGTCGCCGGGCCTGGTACGGGATGTTCCCGCAACTTGGCGCGCCCATCGGCTTCTTCCTGTCGGGCGCCACGTTCCTGCTGCTCTCGGAGTGGCTCACCGACGAGCAGTTCTTCGCCTTCGGCTGGCGCATCCCCTTCGTGGCCAGTGCGGCACTTGTCGTCGTGGGACTCTACGTACGCCTCACCATCACCGAAACGCCGGTGTTCCAGCAGGCACGGGACCGCGCGGAGCAGGTGGGCGTCCCGATGGCCGTCGTGCTCGGGCGCCACGGCGGAGCCCTGCTCCAGGGCATCCTTGGCTCGCTCGCGACGTTCGTGCTCTTCTACCTGATGACCGTGTTCACGCTCTCGTGGGGGACCACGGCGCTCGGCTACAGCCGGAACACGTTCCTGGTCGCCCAGCTCGTGGGCATCGTCTTCTTCGGGGTGACGATTCCGATCAGTGCGGTGATGGCCGAGCGTGGTCGAAGGGCCACGCTCATCACCGTGACGGTGGCGATCGGCGCGTTCGGGTTCGTCCTGGCGCCCCTGCTCTCGAGCGGGCTCGCCGGAGCCACGATCGCGTTGGTACTCGGCCTGTCGCTGATGGGCCTCACGTACGGCCCCCTGGGCACGACGCTCTCGGAACTCTTCCCGACACACGTGCGCTACACGGGCAGTTCGCTCACGTTCAACCTGGCGGGCATCTTCGGCGCGTCGCTGGCACCCTACATCGCCACGTGGCTGGCCGTGAACTTCGGCCTGCCGTACGTGGGCTACTACCTCACGGCGGCCGCGGCGCTCACGCTGGTCGGCCTGCTCGCCATGCCCGAGACCAAGGACGAAACACTCTAGCGGGGGTGCGCGCAGGCCTCCGGGCTACTCGCCTCCGCGGCCAGCGGGCGCGGCGACGACGAGCGCCTCTGTCAGCCGAACCTGCAGGCTCGTGCCGGCACCGAGCCGAATGTCCTCGCCAGGCGTGGACAGCACGACGGCCGTTCCGCCGCCAGCCCCGATGGCCGACCCGACCGCGGCGCCCTTGGCGCCACCGGTCAGGCCGCCGATGACAGCGCCGGCGGCTGCGCCGATCCCGATCGTCGTGGCATCGTCGCGTCGCGTACCTTCGGCCTCGTAGTAGAACGGCCTCGTGCGGATTTCGTAACTGAGCGAGGGTGTCTCCAGCCGATCGAAGCGGAGCCCCAGTTCCGCGCGCCCGCGGACCCGCCCGGAGGCCTCCGCGGCGGTCACGGCCCCGACGAGCACGCTGCCGCGCGGGGCGACGGTCACACCGTCGAACACGAGGTCGGAGGCCAGCGTCGCCCGCACCGTGTCCTGCACGTTGCTGGTATTGGAGGCGACGGTGGTGTCGAGCGCCGCATCGAGGGTCGTGCCCGCCGGGAGGACGAGTTCCCGCTGGGCAAGCGCTTCGAGCGCCTCCTCCTCGACCTGCCGCGCTCCGGTGATGCGCTCACGGGGCACCTCGATCTCCGGACGTGTGCCCGTGCCGTTCAGGACGACGGTCTCGGGAGCCACGGTGGTCAGCGTGCCGGTGAGGACCTGACCGTCCTGCAGTTCGAGCGCGACGGTGCTGCCTTCGGGCATGTCCTCGACGGGCGTCGTGCCACCGCACGCACCGAGAGCCGCCGCGAGCAGGGCACTGCCCAGAAGAGCCGGGACTGGAAACCGGGATCGCATCAACGTCCTCCGCTGCCGACCAGGGGCCGCCGGACGATTGTCGTCCGGCGCAACCTGGCCAGATCCATCGTGAGGCAAGGCGCATGCCCCGCCAACATTGGGCGTCACTGGCGGGATATCGGTCGAAGAATCAAAGGGTTGCCGTAGATTCCCCGTGGAGGCGGACCGGCCCGTCGGCCCCGGCGCCGGGTAATGGAGAAACTCTTACACGACACCCACCCGGTGCCGAGGCTCAGCGGCGCCAGAGATCGGCGCGGACGAGCCCCCAGGAGTACTCACGTCGCCCGTCCAGCCTGAAACCGTGGGCCCGCAGCAGTGCGTCCGGCGGTGTGAGCACGGCGGCTGGCAGGTCTACGGCCGCACGGAAGAAGGCATACATGCCGGAGTGAATGGCCCGTGCGCGCCAGCGTGCGAGGCCCCGCGCGGGCAGGGCGAAGTCGACCACGAGCCAGGCCGAGCGGTCCGTGGCGGACGCGGCGAGGGCCTCGACGACGCTGGCCAGGTGGGCCGGCGGGAAGCAGTCGAGGAAGAAGCACGTCACGATGACGTCGTAGACCGCTGGCTCGGGTCGCCAGGCCGGCACGGCGGCGTGCACCCAGCGAGGAGGGGCGGGCAGATGGCGGGTGCGCCGGCGCGCCCGCTCGAGCATCCGCCCGCTCGCGTCCACGCACGTCAGCTCAGCGTGTGGATGCCGTTCGAGGAATGCCTGGGCGAAGCGCCCGTGCCCTTCGCCCGCGCTCAGGACTCGCCGACATCCCGAGAGCGCCGGCAGCCACGCCGCGCGTGCGCGCTGCAGGAGTGAGCCCGCCGTCACCGCCTCCATCCAGTCGTAGTGGCGGGCCAGCGGGTCGAAGTCCATCACGCCTGTCGCTGCCACGACGCGCCCGCCACCGCCGCGCCCGCCACGTACGCGACGACATCCCACACGTCGCGCGTTGCCCACGGAAACAGCCGCGGTGCGAGCACCTCGGCCGCGACGGTCCACACGACGAGGACGAACGCGAGTTCACTCCACCGCGGCATGCCGTCGTGATGCCGCCATCCGAGCGTCCGTTCGAGCCAGAGCCACCAGGGAAGACCGAGCGGGACGAGCAGCAGGTCGGTCGCGTGGCCACGCCACCACGCGGGCACCAGGGCCGCAGCTATGCCCCATCGCGCGCAGGCGTAGGCGAGAGCGGACGCCAGGCAGACCGGATCCCGCCAGTACCCGAACGAGCGGGACCGGCTCACAGAAGGGCCGCCGTCGCCAGCCCGACGCCAAGGGCCAGCAGCACGCGCAGGAGGCCGTGCAGGGCGCGGCCCACCCAGTCCGGGCGGGGAGGGCGCGGGCCGTCAACGCCCGGCTGTTGCCGGACCCGTGCGCGCCGCCCGGGCGCGGATGTGTGCATCGGAGAGGTCTCCTCCTGTCGATCGGCGTGGCCGAGCCGTATCGGTGCCCGGCTGGCCGCGAATCGGGTGGTGCCACGCCGGACGGCGATCGCAGCCTCGGGCGACGGCGGACGCCCGCAGCAGGTCGGCGTGCAGGGTGCAGTGCGGGACCGCGCGGGACACGCCGCGCCGCAGGACGATGAGCCTTCGATTGTGGCACAGTCATGCGGTGCGGTTTGGTCGTCGTGTCGGACGACACGGTCCGCCACCCTAAAGGCGTCCCGCAGGGCGCCGATACCCCGAGGGAGCAACTGGCACGTGTCACCTTCGCAGTTTCAACCACCAGCGCCCATCGCCAGCACCGGGCAGTCGCCAGCTGGAGCGGCGCAGGCCACGACCGAGCCGGTCCTGCACGTCCTGCCGCGCCATCCGCGCCAGGTGGCGTGGGCCGGCGTGGGCCTGGCGTCAACGGCGCTCGGGGCGATCGGCGCGGTGGTGCCAGGGCTGCCCACCACGGTCTTCCTGATCGTGGCGTCCTACAGCTTTACGAAGAGCTGCCCGTGGCTCGACAACTGGCTGCGGCGCAGCCGGCTCTTCGCCCCCTACGCCCGGGTGCTCGACCCCCACTACGTGATGCCTCCCAGCGCGCGCGTGCGGGCACTGGGCGCGATGTGGCTGTCGGTGAGCGGGAGCCTGCTGATGCTGCAGCTCTCGGAACGCCTGTCTCCGGCGGGAGCCACCTGCCTCATCGCCGCGGCCGCCGCCGGCACCGTCGCCATCCTCAGGTTCCGCCGCGGCCGGCCGGGCACGGCGTAAGGCCGCTCCCCGGCAGGGCACGTCCTCGCCGGCCAGCCGCTGGCTAGCGGATCTCGTCCAGCAGGATCCGACCCTCCTTCAGCACCATCCGCACGTTGAGCACGTCGAAGATGTCCTCGAGCGGGTTCCCGTCGAGCACCACGATGTCGGCCAGCTTGCCCGCTTCCAGCGTGCCGAGGTCGTCGCTGCGGCCGATGGCCGCCGCGGAGTTGCGCGTCATGATGCGAATGATGTCCTGCGGCGAGAACACCAGGAACAGCGACTTGATCTCCTGACGCAGGGTATCGAGGGGCAGGTAGCGGGTGTCGGTGCCGAAGGCGTAGGTGAGCCCCGCGTTCCACAGCATGCGGGCGTTCACCGGTCCCTGTCCCGCGCTGGAGATGGTCTCCCAGGGATACGGCAGCTCGTCACGGAAGATCGGCATGTTCTCCGTGTCGAAGAACGGCACGAAGATGCCGAGCGTGGAGATCATCGGAATGCCGGAGTCGGCGATGGTCCTGGCCTGCTCCTCGGTGAGCTGTCCGATGTGCGGCGTATGCGCAAGCACGTGGGTGCCCGCGGCCACCGCGGCCAGCGTGTCCTGCACCGTCACCGCGTGCGTGAGGCTCATCAGTCCCAGGCGCCGCGACTCCTCGGCCACCAGCTGCAGGGTCTGCTGCTCCGGACCGCCGGGCGTCACGATGATCACCGTCTTGACCGCATCGAAACCCGCATCGGCAATGGCCTGCACGCGGGCGCGGGTGGCCTCGGCCGGCACGGCCGGCGCTGGCTGGGTGGGGCGCAGCGG
>JABFRY010000312.1 GCA_013140955.1 Acidobacteriota bacterium | reverse complement strand
GCCGACGCGCTCAAGTGGGCCCGGGAACTCAACCGCCAGGGCGCCGGCACGGGCAGCTGACGCCGTCCGGCGACCGCGGTCGGAGCCGCGCGCTGCGCGGGTCCGCCGCTCGACCGGCTCAGCCCCGAGCGTCCCCGGGCTGGGCGGTCACGTGGTCGTTGAGCTGCGCGATCAGCTGGAAGATCGACGGACCGAACGGCTCGATCGGTAACAGTTCGACGCCCAGCCGCGAGGGGCGCGCCCGGGCCTGCACCGCCGCCCGCGACACCCGGAACGCCTCAACGTGGTGCCCGTCCTGCAACTCGACGTCGAGCACCCCGATGGCGCCGGCATAGAGCTCCACGCTGGCACTCTCGAGCAGGCACCCCCTGGCGCTGATGTTCAGCAGCCGCGTGGGAACGGCCCGCACGGCCAGGCACGAGAGCACGTCCCCGGCCTCCCAGTCGGCTGGGCCGCCCACCGCGTCCTCCGCGATGCCCAGCGTGACCCGGTGCCTGAGCACGCCGTTGGCGACCACCGGCTGCGTGCGCCACGTCTCGCCCACCAGGGTGCGAAGGCCACGGGCGCCAAGGTTCACGTGGATGGTGCGACGGGCGCCGTGCACGCCGGGCGTGGGCGAGACGATCACGACCTTCCGGCGCTCGAGACGCTCCAGCACGACGTCCTGAATGGAACGGACCACGGCATCAGCCGGGGGCACGAGCACGAAACGGGCGGCACTGCGACGCTCGGTCATCGCGAACACTCTCCTCGGAACCAGGCGGCCCCACGGCCGTCCGGCCGTGTGAGAGCAATGCCGGTGCCGGGCGGCCCCGCGGGGCCCGACCTGACCATTCGCTGCAGTACTGGAGGTATCCGGTGCCCGGGATGGGTCCGCGCATGCCGCGGCATCCGGAGGAGGCGTGAGGAACTTCTGGCTGGAGCCAGACGGCGTCGCGCCGGAGGACCGGGATGGAGTGCGACACCGACGCGACAATCGCGCTAGCGGGGGGGCGGCATCCCGTGGACGGCGGCCTCGGCCTTCTCGCGGTTCCCCCTGAACTCCCGGAAGTCCACCGTGCAGTCGTGGGCCGACAGGAAGTTGAGAAGCCGCTTGTAGTCCTGTTCGTCCATGTTGAACAGCTGCAGCATCGCCCGGTAGTTGCCACCGGTCGCGAACAACCCGCGCCGGATCAACTGGCGCAGATCGGCACGGGTGACGTCGCGGCTCATGAACATCGGGTGCACGTGCTCCCAGAACCGGTAGCCGCCCGAGATCAGGCCGTCGTACAGGTCGTCGGAGATACGGCGCCGGCGCTCGCGGGCGGGGAGCATGGCGCCGGGCTGTCGGGCCACGACGAACTCGGGCAGGGCCTCGAGGGTGATCTCGTCGCCGAGCGACATCGTCACCATCTGCTCGACGACGTTCTGCAGCTCGCGGACGTTGCCAGGCCAGCGGTACGCCTCGAGCCGCTCCATCACCTCTTCGGTGACGCGCGCGCCTTCCCGGCTCCGGGCCACGAAGAACTCGACGAGCGGCCGGACGTCCTCCTTCCGCTCCCGGAGGGGCGGCACGTGGATGTGCGCCACCCGGATGCGATAGAGCAGGTCCTCGCGGAACTCGCCCTTGGCCACCATCTCCGCCAGGTCGCGATTGGTGGCCGAGACGATGCGCACGTCCACCCGGGCCGGCGGTGTGTCGGATCCCACGGGCTGAATCTCGCCGTTCTCCAGGAACCGCAGCAGCATCGCCTGCATGCGCAGGCTCATCTCGGCGATCTCGTCGAGAAAGATGGTGCCACGGTGCGCCTGCTGGAGCTTGCCCACCTTGTCGCGGTAGGCGCCCGTGAAACTGCCCTTCACGTGCCCGAAGAGCTCCGACTCGAGGAGCGTCTCGGAGAAGCTGGCGCAGTTGAGCGCCACATAGCGCTGGTCGCTCCGCGGCGAGCGCGTGTGTACCAGCCTCGCGATCACGTCCTTGCCCACGCCGCTCTCGCCGGTGATCAGCACCTTCGCCAGGCCGCCGGCGACGCGGGTGGCCAGGGCGGTGACGCGTTCGAGCGCCGGGCTGTGGCCGATGATGATGGGCGCCACCGGGTTTCCTGAGGATGAATGAGTCTGCACGAGCCGCATGGGAGGCATCGGTGAGCAAGGCCCGCGCCACGCGCGGGATCGGCCTCCTGCGCCGTGCCGCTGCGCGACTCGACACATCCCGCCACGGGACTGCGCAGCCGCGCCGCCCCGGCCCGCCGCCCGGCGATCACGGGATCGTCGGCCCACTTACGATTCCGTGCGTCACCGTCCGTCAGCCGGCATGCGCGGGTGAGGCAGGGCCGTCCCACGCACCGAGCGGTGAGCGACGCGCGGGTCCGGTCTCTTCAAGGCCCCCTGTCCGGGGCCGATGTTCCTGACGTACTCCCGTGCTTGGAACGCCCGCCCGGATCGGCCGGCCGGCGCCTCTTTCGTCAGGACCTCAATGCGTATTCGCTCACGGACCCGCCGCCGGGTCGTCACCCACGGCCGCTCCGTCCTCGTCGTCGTCACCACCGCGGTCCTGGTGCTGGCCACCGAGCCCGCGGGCGCGCAAACGTCGTCGGATCTCACCCAGTTCTCGATCGAGGAGCTCTCGACCGTGGAGGTGACCACCGTGTCGAAACGTCCGCGCCGGCTGGCCGACTCGGCGGCGGCCGTCCATGTGATCACGCGCCAGGACATCCGGCAATCGGGCGCCACGACGCTCCCGGAGCTGCTCCGCCTGGTGCCGGGGGTCCACGTGGCGCGCATCGACGCGAACAAGTGGGCGGTCGGCATCCGCGGCTTCAACGACCGGTTCGCGAACAAGCTCCTGGTCATGGTGGACGGGCGCAGCGTCTATACCCCGCTCTACTCGGGGGTGTACTGGGAAGCCCTGGACACCGTCCTCGAGGACATCGAGCGGATCGAGGTGGTGCGCGGGCCCGGGGCGACGCTCTGGGGCGCCAACGCGATGAACGGCGTGATCAACATCATCACGCGGTCGGCGCGTCGCACGACGGGCACGCACGTCCAGGCGGCAGGCGGATCCGTCGAGCCACTGGCCGGCGAGGTGCGGCACGGCACGACGCTGGAGGGACGAGGGGCCGTCCGCGTCTTCGCGAAGTACGGCAGCCGTGAGGCGCACGCACGTCCCGAGGGCGGAATGGCCGACGACGGGATGGATGCGGTCCGGGCCGGCGGGCGTGCGGACCTCGACGCGGGGCCGGGGACGCTCACGATCAGCGGCGAGCTGGCCCGACACGACGTGGGCGCGCTGCTCAGCGTCGTGGACCAGCCAGGCCAGGTGCCGGTCCCCAGGGATGCCCAGGGTCGCATTGCCGGCGGATTCGTGCTCGGCGCCTGGGAACGCACCGGCTCCCCGACGTCCACGTTGGGCGTGCAGGCGTGGGTGGACCACACGTCGAACAGCAATTCGGCCGAGCTGCAGGAGGACCGGACCACCGTGGACCTGACGGCCCAGCAAGGACGATCCGTCGCCGCCCACGATCTGCTCTGGGGTGCGGGGTACCGCCAGTCGTCGGACCGGACCGAGGGACATGGCTTCATCTCTCTCACGCCGGCGTCGCGCACGCTGCACCTGGCGAGCGCGTTCGTGCAGGACGACATCGAGATCCGCAAGGACCGCCTGCGGCTGACCCTCGGCACGAAGGTGGAGCAGTCGTCGCTGAGCCGCCCAGAGGTCCTGCCGAGCGCCAGGCTGGTCTGGTTCGGCCAACGGCACAGCGCCTGGGGCGCCGTCAGCCGCGCCGTTCGGACGCCGTCACGGGTCGAACACGATGTGGCAATCGTCGCGTCCGTGCTGCCGCCCGGCGCGGCCTTCCCGGGCGCGCCGGCCGTTGAGACCACGGTCGTTGGCAACCCGGACTTCACCAACGAGGTCGTGCTCGCCTACGAGGCCGGGTATCGCACACGTGTGGGCGCCGCCCTGTCGGTGGACGTCGCCGGCTTCCTCCACGCCTATGAGGGCCTGCGGGGTTCCGTGCCACTGGGACCGCCGGAGCTCGCCTTGGACCCGGTTCGGCTGGTGGCGCGCTACCAGGCCGCCAACGTGTCGGCGCTGCGAACCTGGGGCATGGAGGCCAACATCGACTGGCGCCTCCACGACACCGTACGGATCAACGCGAGCTGGTCGGAGTACCACACGGGCGAGCTGCGCACGTCGGCGGCGTTCGACGTCGCAGGCACGGCGCTCACCGACAATGCCGCACGGCTCGTCTACGTGCGCATGCCGGTCTCGCTGCCCGGCGGGTCGGAGCTGATTCCGGCGATCCGCAGCGTTGGTGAGACCGGCACGCTCAAAGGCTATGTGGCCGCCGATCTCACCTATCTCTTCCCCGTGACCAGCCAGCTCGACCTGTCGGTTGTCGCGCGGGATCTCGGCCACGGCGACTGTGAGTTCCCAGGCACCTTCGAACAGAACACGATCGTGCCGGCGTCGGTCCTTGTGCGGGCGCGGGTCCGCTTCTGAGTCCGAGGCGATGCATCCGCGCTGACGGGACGATGCCTGCTCCGCACCCCACGACACCCCGGCGAACCGCGTCACGGCCGACGGCGCTCGCCGTGGCGCTGTGCCTGTGCACGGCCCTGGCGGCCGGGGCCCTGGCCCAGGAGGCGCGTCCTCCACGGGAGGAGGACGTCAAGGGCGCCTTCGTCTTCAAC
>JABFRY010000332.1 GCA_013140955.1 Acidobacteriota bacterium | reverse complement strand
AATTCCCCACTGCTGCCTCCCGTAGGAGTCTGGGCCGTGTCTCAGTCCCAGTGTGGCCGTCCGCCCTCTCAGGCCGGCTACCGATCGTCGCCTTGGTGAGCCGTTACCTCACCAACTAGCTAATCGGGCGCGGGCCCCTCTTCAAGCGCCAGGTCTTGCGATCCCCGGCTTTGATCACCGCCTGTCTAAAGGCGGGATGTCATGCGGTATTAGCGTCCCTTTCGGGACGTTATCCCCCACTCAAAGGTAGGTCACCCACGTGTTACTCACCCGTTTGCCACTCAATTGGGGCCGAAGCCCCTCTCGCGTTCGACTTGCATGTGTTAGGCACGCCGCCAGCGTTGATTCTGAGCCAGGATCAAACTCTCAAGTTAAATTCGCCGTCTTCCGCTTCCAGGGAATGACCCCCAGATACGAAAGAGCAACTCAGATAACGCGAGCGCCTGTTGAAAATGGCTCTTGCGTTGTTACGTACGTCATATGGATGGTTCGACTTCCCGAATCAGAGATTCAGGCAATCGCCACCCGCTGACACTCGACGGGCTTACCGTGACTCGCACGGACGCCAGATGGCGCCACACGAGTCCGGCAATCGTTAAGTGCTTGCACGCACTATCTAGTTTTCAAAGAACCGGCTTGCAGATTGCCGCCCTTCGGCGGTGCTGCATTCCCCGCCAGCAAAATCTTGCTTGGGGGAACCTTCTGAGGTTACTAAACGCTTACAGCACTGTCAAGCGTTTATTTTTCAATCGCAGGGCTTAGGTGAATCGACCTTAAGGAAGATTGCCTGCCTGGCGAGCAGGACCTCAGCGTCCTCACCCGCTCGCTCAGTCGCCAGTGCGGCTGGCGCCACAACCGGCGAACCCCAAGACTACGATCGCTTCATGCCGGCTGTCAAGCCTGCCGAGCATAAAGCTCTGGCAGGGCGCCTCTGGCGAGAGGACTCACGGCCGGGGTGACGCAATCCTGACGAGGAAGTTGTCCCGCTTTCCCTTCCGGACGACGAATACCTGGCCCTCGATCGCGTCAGTCGGGCGGAGCCTGCCCTTCTCATCGGTCACGCGCTGTTCGTTGACGTACAGGCCCCCACCCCGAATGAGGCGCAGGGCTTCGCCCTTCGACGCGGTGACGCCGGCCGCGTGCACCAGCTCCGGAACGCTCCATCCGTCAGCAGCGAAGGGCACGGCCGATGAGGGCACGGCGGAGAAGACCCGCTCGATTTCCGCGAGCGTCATCGCGGAAACGTGGCCACCAAAGAGCTTCTCCGTGGCGCTCTCGGCATCGGCGACGGCCTGCGTCCCGTGCACCAGGCGCGTCACCTCACGTGCCAGCTCTCGCTGCGCGGTTCGCTGTTCCGGACGCGAGGCCGTGGCGTCGGAGAGTTCCGCGATCCGCGAGGGCGACAGCCACGTGAAGAACTTCAAATAGCGCTCGGCGTCGCGGTCGTCGGCGTTGAGCCAGAACTGGTAGAACTCGAACGGTGTGGTCAACTCGGGGGACAGCCAGACGGTGCCGGCTTCCGTCTTTCCGAACTTCGTGCCGGCGGCGGTCATGACGAGGGGCAGGACGAGACCGTGTGTCTTGCGTGCGCGTTTGCGACGCACGAGGTCGATCCCCGCGGTGATGTTGCCCCACTGGTCACTCCCCCCGATCTGAACCGAGCACCCGTACCGATCGGAGAGCTCGAGGAAGTCTGACGCCTGCAGGAGCAGGTAGCTGAACTCCGTGTAGGAGATGCCGTCCTCGCTCTCGAGCCGCCGCTTCACCGACTCCTTGGCAAGCATGTAGTTGACCGTGAAGTGCTTGCCGATGTCCCGCATGAACTCCACGGCGCTGAGCCGCCCGAGCCAGTCCGCGTTGTTGACGACGATCGCGGCACCCGGGCCCGTCTCGCTCCCGTGAGGGAAGCGAGGGGCGCCGGCCGGTGCCGAGCTCCCCTGGGAAGCGCGACCGGCCATGCGGTCGCTGGCGGAAAGGTCGAGGAAGTGCTCCAACTGCAGGCGGATCGCGGAGACGTTGGCCGCGACCTGGTCCGCGGAGAGGAGGCTTCTCTCGTTGGCCTTCCCGCTGGGGTCGCCAATGAGGCCCGTGCCACCACCGGCCAGGGCGATCACATCGTGCCCGGCCCGCTGAAGCCTGGCCAGGGCCATGATTGGCAGGAGGCTTCCCACGTGAAGGCTGGCGGCGGTCGGATCGAACCCGGCGTACAGGGTCACACGCTCCTTCGCCAGCACTTCCCGGAGACCCTCGGTGGCGTCGTAGACCATGCCACGCCACTCGAATTCGCCGTAAACGTCCATGACTGGCTACTATACAGCCTGACCCATGAGCGTCTCGCGCCGCACGCTTCTCAAGAGCACGCTCGCGGCCGCCGTCGGTACCGCCACCGGCGCGGGCGCGTACGGCGTGGGCTACGAG
Organism: Acidobacteriota bacterium; assembly: GCA_013140955.1. Classification (GTDB taxonomy): domain Bacteria; phylum Acidobacteriota; class Vicinamibacteria; order Vicinamibacterales; family UBA2999; genus JABFRY01. The sequence goes on along the minus strand of JABFRY010000332.1, from coordinate 12,698 downwards.
CGTCACCACATCACGGTGACGGAGGCCACCCTGCCCGTCGCCGGGTTGCCTGCGGGCCTCGACGGCCTCCGCATCGCCCTTCTGACCGACATCCACCACAGCCAGACGGTTCCGCCGGAGGACGTCACGGCTGCCGTGAACACGGCCTTGGGGTTGACGCCTGATCTCATCGTCCTCGGAGGCGACTATGTGACGTGGGGCGATCGGGCGTACGTAGAGCCCGTCGCCGACCTGCTGGCTCCCCTTCGAGCACCGCACGGCGTGTTCGCCGTTCTCGGGAACCACGATGATGACCGCGACATGCCGGCAGCACTGTCGGCGCGTGGCATCTCCGTCCTGCGCGATGCCAGGACGCATCTGGACATCGGGGGCCACGGACTCGACCTCGTGGGCCTGCGGTTCTGGACGCGACGGCCGCAGGACATCGCGCGGGTGGTTCGGGGCGCTGCGGGCACGGTGCTCATGCTGGCGCACGACCCACGTCGCCTGGTCGAGGCCGCCGCGCTCTCTGTGCCGGCCGTGCTGTCCGGACACACGCACGGCGGGCAGGTCGTCCTGCCAGGCCTCGGCGCAATCGCCGCCCGAAAGTTCCCGGTTGCCCAGGGGCTCGGCTCGATGAACGGAACGTCGCTGTTCGTGAGCCGTGGCGTCGGCACCGTCTACGTGCCGATTCGCATCAACTGCCCACCGGAGGTGGCGCTGGTGACGCTGCGCGTTCCCCGGACCACGGCTGCAGGGGCGTGACGGGAGGAAGGGTCAGCTCACCACGACACGAACCGCCGTCCCTCGATGCGCCAGCGGCCGCCGAGCAGCAGGCCGACAGCTTCGGGATAGGCCCGGTGCTCCTCGATGAGGATCCGCTCCGCAAGCGACTCGGGCGTGTCGCCGGGCTCCACGGCCACGGTGCGCTGGAGGACGATGGGACCCGCATCGAGTTCCCTGTTTACCAGGTGTACGGTGACACCGCTCACCTTGACGCCCCAGTCCAGTGCCTGACGCTGCGCGTCGATGCCGGGAAAGGCGGGCAACAGGGACGGGTGGACGTTGACGATGGCGTCCGGGAAGGCGTCGAGCAGGGGCTGGCCCACCAGGCGCATGAAGCCCGCCAGGCACACGAGACCCACGCCTCGCGAGCCAAGCAACCGGGCGAGCTCCCGATCGTAGTCATCCCTTGACGCGTACTGCCGGTGGTCAAGGGCTACGGCTTCGATGCCATGCGCCCTGGCCCGTTCGAGCGCGTACGCCGCCGGACGATTCGACACGACAATCGCGATCTCGGCCTCGAGCCGTCCGCCTCGCACGGCGTCGATCAGCGCCTGCAGGTTGCTGCCACGCCCCGACACCAGCACGCCGAGCCGCCGGGACGTCACGACCGGTATGTCACGACCGGCTCGCCATCGGCGCGCTCGATCTCGCCGATGACCACGGCATCGGGTTCGCCGGCGCGTGACAACGCGGCGAGCACTCCGGTGACGTCTTCTGCCGCCACTACCGCGACGAGCCCGATGCCCATGTTGAACGTGCGCAGCATCTCATCGCGTCCGAGCCCTCCAGCGCTCTCCAGCCAATGGAAGAGGGCCGGCACCTGCCAGGCGCGCAGATCGACCGCTGCACGCACCCCTGGAGGTAGCACGCGCGGAAGGTTCTCGGTGATACCCCCTCCGGTGATGTGTGCCAGTCCCTTGAGGCGCCCCTCGGGCAGAAGAGCCTGGATGGGCGCGAGGTAGGAGCGATGGGTGACGAGAAACGCGTCCGCGACCGTCGTCCCAAGCTCCGGCACGACGGCGTCGATATCGAGCGCCAGGCGCTCGAACGCGACGTACCTGGCGAGGGAATACCCGTTCGTGTGGAGACCGGACGACGGCAGGCCGACGAGCACGTCCCCAGGGACGATGCCGCGCCCGTCGATGATACGGGCGCGCTCAACCACGCCCACGATGAACCCAGCCAGGTCGTACTCACCTGCTGCGTAGAACCCCGGCATCTCTGCGGTCTCGCCTCCCAGCAGGGCGCACCCGTTCTCACGGCAGGCGGCAGCCATGCCGGCCACGATCGACTCGGCCACCGCGGGCAGCAGGCGTCCGGTGGCCAGGTAGTCCATGAAGAACAGCGGCGCCGCTCCCTGTACCAGGATGTCGTTCACGCAGTGGTTCACGAGATCCGCGCCGACCGTATCGTGGCGGTTCGCCATGAAGGCGAGTTTGAGCTTGGTGCCCACGCCGTCGGCGCTCGCCACGAGCACGGGCGCCTCGATGCCCCCTGGCACCCGAAACAAGCCGCCGAACGACCCGATATCGGAGAGCACGCCCGGAGTGAACGTGGCCCTGGCCAGTCCGCGGATCCGGCGCACGGCTTCGTTGCCGGCATCGATATCCACACCTGCAGCCTTGTACTGCGAGGTCTCACTCATCGCTCGCCTCGACCATCGATGCTCCGCAGCATGGGCGCGGAGACGGGATGCAGCCGCCTCAACTCGTCACCGGATCCTTCTCGAAGTCGTGGGGCGCCGGCGACGGTTCGGGCGCGGATGGCTCCCCGCCGTTGAGTTTCAGCGCCAGCTGCAGATACGCGGCCTCGTTGCGTGGAAAGGCGACGGGATACACGCCGGTATAGCAGGAGGAGCAGTACCGCGAGCGACCTTCCTGCACGGACGCCATCAGGCCGTCCAGGCTGAGATACGCCACCGAATCCGCATCCAGGTACTTCCGGATCTCCTCCATGGTGTGCGTGGCGGCAATCAGCTCGGAGCGGCGCGGCGTGTCCACGCCATAGAAGCAGGGAGAGATCGTCGGGGGGCAACTGATGCGCATGTGCACCTCCTTCGCGCCCGCACTCCTCACCATCCTGACGATCTTCCGGCTGGTGGTGCCTCGGACGATGGAGTCGTCGATCAGCACCACACGGCGGCCCTCGAGAATGCTCCTCACCGGATTCAGCTTCACGCGTACGCCGAAGTGGCGGATCGACTGCTGCGGCTGGATGAACGTGCGCCCGACGTAGTGGTTCCTGATGAGGCCGAGGCGCATCGGCACTCCCGATGCCTCGGCATAGCCGACGGCCGCACAGACACCGGAGTCCGGAATCGGGACGACGACATCGGCATCCACAGCCGACTCGGCGGCGAGGCGTCGACCCAGGTTCGTTCGCACCTCGTTCACGCTCTCCCCGAAGACGTAGCTGTCCGGCCGTGCGAAGTACACGTGCTCGAAGACGCACTGGGAGCGACTGGCCGGAGCGAACGGATGAAAGGAGCGGAGTCCGGTCGGACTGGCAACCAGCACCTCTCCAGGCTCCACGTCACGGACGTAGGTGGCCCCAATCAGGTCAAGCGCGCACGTCTCCGAGCACATCACCCAGGCCTCGCCCAGGCGCCCCAGCACCAGCGGCCTGAAGCCATGCGGGTCCCTGACGCCAATGAGGCGATCCTTCGTCATGAACACGAAGGAGAAGGCTCCCTGCACCTGCGAGATGGCCTCGATGAGGGCGCCCTCGACGTTCTCGGCGCGCGACCTGGCGAAAAGGTGGACGACCACTTCGCTGTCGGTGTTCGTCTGGAAGATGGCACCCTGGCGTACCAGGGCGTCCTTGAGGTCGCCCGCGTTCACCAGGTTGCCGTTGTGGCAGAGCGCCAGCTCGCCATGCACGGACTCGATGAGCAGCGGCTGCGCATTGACCACCTTGCTCTCGCCCGCCGTGGAGTACCGGACGTGACCGACGGCCAGGTGGCCGGGCAGGTGTGACAGGGCATCGCCACTGAACACGTCGTTGACGTAGCCCATGGCCTTGTAGTGCCGGACGCGCCCCCCGTCGGACGACGCGATGCCGGCGCTCTCCTGCCCACGGTGCTGCAGCGCGTACAGCCCGAGGTAGGTCAGGTTCGAGGCTTCCGGGTGCCCGAGGATACCGAAGACGCCGCATTCTTCCCTGAACTTGTCAAGCATCGTCACTCCGGCATCGGGTCCACTACGTTAGCACCGTTGGCACCGCACGCGACCCGAACGGTGAACGGCTCACGGCGTTGCGCTCGCGGGCTCGAGTTCCCTTTCCAGCGCGCCATCCCACAGACGCTGCGCGTCATCGAGTGCCTCGTCGATCACGACCACGCCCGCCACTGCCAGGCGTATCCGACTGCCGCCGACACGTCCGATCACGGCTGCCGGCACACCGGCAGCCCGTGCGGCATCGAGCAATGCCTCACGAGACGACGGAGCCGTCGAGACGAGCACACGAGACGCCGATTCGCCGAAGAGCGTACCGACCACTTCGAAGCCGGCGGCCGGGAGCTCCGCGGGGGGCAGGTCCACGTCCGCCCCAAGGCCGGTGTCGAAACAGCACTCCGCCAGCGTGACGGCCACGCCGCCTTCGGCACAGTCGTGCGCCGAACGTACCAGCCCCTGCGCTGCCGCCGCCACCAGCAGACGCTGGAGCGCCGCTTCGGCGGCCAGATCGAGGACTGGCGGCACCCCGCGCACGAGACCGTGGACGGTCTTGAGGTACTCGCTGCCACCCAACTCGGCGCGCGACGTGCCAAGGAGCAGCACCGCATCACCCTCGGCCTGAAACGCCCGGCGCACGACCTTCGCGGCATCCTCGACCACGCCTACGACCCCGAGCACGGGCGTTGGAAGCACGGCCTGACCATCGGTCTCGTTGTAGAGGCTGACGTTGCCTCCGGTGATGGGCAGGTCGAGTGCGCGGCACGCCGCCCCGATACCCGCAACGGCCTGGGCGAACTGCCACATGATCTCCGGCCGTTCCGGGTTGCCGAAATTGAGGCAGTTGGTGGCACCTACCGGCTCCCCACCCGCGCAGGCCACATTGCGTGACGCCTCGGCCACGGCCAGCTGCGCACCGGCGAAGGGGTCCAGGTAGACGAATCGCGCGTTGCAGTCGACCGAGAGGGCGAGCGCCCGTACGGTGCCCTTGATGCGCACCACACCGGCACCCATGCCCGGCACGACGACCGTGTTGGTTCTCACCATGTGGTCGTACTGCCGGTATACCCAGCGCCGGCTCGCGACTCCCGGTGAGGCGAGCAGCGCGCGAAACACCTCTCCAGGCGCCCCGGCCGACAGCGCCTCGAAAGCCAGGTGGCGCACGCCGTCGAGATAGGCAGGAGCCTGCATCGGGCGTCGGTACACCGGGGCGCCGTCGGTCAGCGCTTCGTTCGGGATATCCGCCACGACGACGCCGTCGGCCTTCACGCGAAGGCGCGCATCGTCGGTCACCTCGCCGATCTGGACGGCATGCAGGTCCCACTTCTCGAAGATCTGCTCGATCTCGCGCTCGCGGCCCTTCTTGACGACCAGGAGCATCCGTTCCTGCGACTCCGACAGCATGATCTCGTAGGGAGTCATGCCGGTCTCGCGCTGCGGCACGAGGGCCACGTCGATCTCGATACCGGCGCGGCCACGCCAGCCCATCTCACAGGTGGAGCTGGTGAGACCCGCCGCACCCATGTCCTGGATGCCGACGAGCGCGTCGGTCCGCATCGCCTCGAGACAGGCTTCGAGCAGGAGCTTCTCCATGAAGGGATCGCCGACCTGCACCGCCGGGCGCTTCTCCGAGGACGTCTCGTCGAACTCCGCCGATGCCATCGTGGCACCATGGATGCCGTCCCGCCCCGTCTTGGCGCCCACGTAGTAGACGGGATTGCCGACCCCCGTCGCCGCGGCCCTGATGATCTCGTCGCCTCGGGCAATGCCGAGGCAGAAGACGTTGACGAGGGGATTGCCGGCGTAGCTCTCGTCGAAGCCGATCTCGCCACCGACGGTCGGGATTCCGATGCTGTTGCCGTAGCCCGCGATACCGGCGACCACGCCCGTGAAGGTCCGCCTGACCACGGGCTCGCGCAGTGAGCCGAACCGCAGGGAGTTGAGGAGCGCGATCGGCCGGGCGCCCATCGTGAAGATGTCCCGGATGATGCCGCCCACCCCCGTCGCCGCGCCCTGATACGGCTCGATGAACGACGGATGGTTGTGCGACTCGATCTTGAAGACCGCTGCCAGGCCGTCGCCGACGTCGACGGCACCTGCGTTCTCGCCAGGCCCCTGCAGGACCCTCCGGCCCGTCGTGGGCAGAGTCTTCAGGTGCACACGCGAGCTCTTGTAGCTGCAGTGCTCCGACCACATCACGGAGAAGATTCCCAGCTCGGCGAGCGAGGGCTCGCGGCCCAGGGCGTCGACGATCCGCGCGTATTCCTCTGCGGTAACGCCGTGACTCGAAAGGAGCTGCTCGTCGAACACCATCAGCGCGCCACCCTGGACGACTCCGCCACCGCACGGAGCACCGACTCGAACAGCACGAGGCCATCCGCGCTGCCGAGCGCCAGCTCACACGCGCGCTCGGGATGCGGCATGAGTCCCACGACGTTGCGCCCCTCACTGCAGATGCCGGCGATGTTGTGGACCGACCCGTTCGGGTTCGATGCGTCGCTGACCGACCCGTCAGCCGCGCAGTACCGGAACACCACCTGGCGCTTCCGCTCGAGGTCGTCCACCACGTCGGGCTCTGCGTAGTAGTTGCCCTCGCCGTGGGCGATCGGAATCCGGATGACCTGCCCGGGTGAACAGGCCAGCGTGAACGGCGTGTCGGTCGCTTCCACCTTCACGTGCACCTGCTCGCACTGGTATTTCAGGCTCCTGTTCCGGAGCATGGCGCCAGGGAGCAATCCTGCCTCGAGGAGGACCTGGAATCCGTTACAGATGCCAATCACCGGAGCCCCGGCCCGGGCGAACCGCTCGACTTCCCGCATCACCGGCGAGAAGCGGGCTATCGCCCCCGTCCGCAGGTAGTCGCCGTGGGCGAAGCCGCCCGGGAGCAGCACGACGTCTGCGCCATGGAGGCTGGTGTCCTTGTGCCAGACGAGCTCCGCTTCCTGACCGAGCACCTCCCGCACCACGAACTCGGCATCGTGCTCGCAGTTGGAACCCGGAAAGACGATTACCGCAACCTTCATCGCACGACCTCACGCACGCGGGCCCGAACGGACACCACGACGGTCAGCGGGACCCCTCGCCGGCCTGCCCCTGCACGCCGGACTCCACGTCGATCCTGTAGCTCTCGATCACCGGGTTCGAGAGCAGCTTGTCCGCGACTTCCTGGGCGATGCGCCGGACGTCGCCCACGCTTGCTGCGTCGATATCGAGCTCGAAGAACTTGCCCTGCCGAACGTCCTTGACGGATGCGTAGCCCAGGGTGTGCAACGCATCGGCGACGGTCGTCCCCTGCGGGTCGAACACCGACGGCTTCAACGTGACGTAGACGCGTGCGCGCATGCGGAACCTCGTCTCAGAGACGAAAACGACGGGTCACCGGGCGCCTGCGGACACCGCGTCCGGCGCGCCAAGGGCCCGTTCGAAGATATGCCCGACGTGCTGCAACTGCTCGTCGAGATCGAAGGCCGTCTCGATGTCGGCAGCGCTCAGCGCGGCCATGACGTCCGCATCGGCAAGCAGGAGCGACTTGAACTCCGTGCCTTCGGCGAACGAGCGCATGGCGTTTCGCTGCACCCACTCGTACGCCTGTTCCCGGGACACGCCCCTGCGCGCCAGTTCCAGCAGCACCGTGCCGGAGAACACCACTCCGCGGGATCGCCGCAGGTTCTCGAGCATCCGGTCGGGATAGACCACCATGCCCGACACGATCCGGGCGAATCGGCGCAGCATGTGATCCAGGGCAATGAAGCTGTCTGGCAGGATCACCCGTTCGACCGAGGAGTGTGAAATGTCGCGCTCGTGCCACAGGGCGTTGTTCTCGAAGGCCGCGGAGGCGTTCGCCCGCAGCAGTCGCGCGAGCCCGACGATCTGCTCGCACCCGATGGGATTGCGCTTGTGGGGCATGGCCGACGAGCCTTTCTGGCCGCGCCCGAAGGGCTCTTCCACTTCGCCGATCTCGGTCTTCTGGAGGCCTCGAATCTCGAGCGCGCACTTCTCCAGGGTCGAACCGGTGATGGCGAGAGCCGACAGCAGCTCGGCATGGCGGTCACGCTGAATCACCTGTGATGCCACCAGGGCGGGCTCGAGACCGAGCGCCCGGCAGGCATCCTCCTCGACCGCGGGCGGCAGGTGCGCGAACACGCCCACGGCACCCGACAGCTTCCCCACCGAAATCCCGTCCTTGGCGCGCTCCACGCGCTCGCGGTCGCGGCGCAGCTCCGCGTACCAGAGGGCGAGCTTGACGCCGAACGTCATGGGCTCGGCATGCACGCCGTGGGTCCGGCCGATCATCACCGTCCGCTGGTGTTCGAGGGCACGCGTTCGGACGGCCTCGATCAGTCGATCGAGGTCCTGCAGGATCAGGTCGCACGCCTCCCGCATCTGCACGGCCTGCGCGGTGTCGACCACGTCCGACGACGTGAGCCCGAAGTGCAGCCAGCGCGCCGACGGCCCCACGTGCTCGGCCACCGCGGTCGTGAAGGCGATGAGATCGTGCTGGGTGACCTCTTCGATCGCCTCGATGCGGGCGATGTCGAAGCCGCCGCGTTCCTTCACGTCCCTGGCGGCATCGGCGGGCACGATGCCGGCCCTGGCCATCGCCTCGAGCGCGGCCACCTCGACGGCGAGCCACGTTTCGTACTTGCGCTGGTCGCTCCAGATGCGACCCATGTCTGGATGGGTGTAGCGGGGAATCATCTCAACCGAGGGAAAGCCTTTCTGCCGCCAGCTCCAGGCCGTCGACGGCGCCGAGCACCGTGGCGGCCAGTGCGCGCTCCTCGAACAGGTCGCGGGCGACGCGATGCACGTCGTCGCCCGACACCAGCTCGATGCCAGCCACCGTCTCGTCGAGACCGAAGTGGCGTCCGAAGTAGATCTCCTGCCTTGCCAGGTGCGACATCCGGCTCGACGTGCTCTCCAGGTTCAGCATGAGGCTGCCCTTGAGATGGTCCTTCGCGCGGCGGAGCTCGGACTCGGGGAGCGGCTCCTCCTTGAAACGCCGCAGCTCCGCAACCACGACGTCGATCAGCTCTTCAACCGCGTCGTTGGCGCAGCCGGCATAGATGGTCATCGAGCCGGTATCCCGGTACGACACCATGCCGCTGAACACCGCATAGGCGAGGCCGCGCTTCTCCCGCACGTTCTGGAACAGGCGTGAACTCATCGAGCCGCCCAGGATCGTATTGAGCACGGCGCTCGAGAAGCGTTCGGCGTGATCCTGCCGGTATCCCCGCGTACCGAGGCAGACGTGGCTCTGCTCGAGTTCCTTGTTCCGGATCAGGACGTGCGGCAGGACGACGGGTGGGGCCTCCACGGCCGGACGTCCCCCTCCCGGGAGGTTGGCGAACGCGGCCGCCACTCGGGCCCTGACCTCGTCATGATCGACGTTGCCCACGATGGCCACGATCAGGTTCGGGGCGGTGTAGGTGCCCGTGAAGTAGTCGCGCAGGACCTCCGCGCTGAAGGACTCGACCGTGTCCTTGGTGCCCAGGATGGGCCTGCCGAGCGGATGGTCCGGCCAGAAATGCTCGGTGAAGAGCTCGTGCACGAGGTCGTCGGGAGTGTCCTCGACCATCTTGATCTCTTCGAGCACGACCTTCTTCTCGCGCTCGATGTCGTCGGGGTCGAGCGCCGGCCGCATGACGATGTCGGAGAGAATGTCGAGAGCGAGCGGCAGGTGCTCGTCGAGGACCTTGATGTAGTAGCTCGCGTACTCCTTGGCGGTGAACGCGTCCATCTGACCGCCGATGGCGTCGATCTCCTGCGCGATGCCCTCGGCGGTTCTCGACGCGGTGCCCTTGAACAGCATGTGCTCCACGAAGTGGGCAATGCCGCTCTCCTCCGGCGACTCGTGCCTCGAGCCACGCGTCAGCCACACCCCGACGCTCACCGAGCGTACGTGGGGCATCCGCTCGGTGATGAGACGAAGGCCGCTCGGAAGGACGTCTCGAACAATCACGTCGGAGATACCGGATGCCTGATTCGAAGGCCGCGCAGCCCGCAAACGGGGAGGTGCGCTGCGAGCGAATAGTCTTTGTAAGTGACTGATTAAAAGGGAATTAGAGAACGCTGTGATGATAGCACGCGGTGGTCGGCCGTCGCAACGGAAAAGCCCGGCTGGTGAGGACGCCGCCCGGCCCGGGCGCGTCCGGTTTGCTACAATCGCGACCGCGCCATCCTGGCGCTCCCTTCCAATGCCTACCTTCCCCCTCGACCTGGCGGAACTGGAGCCCGGCGAGCTGGAGGACGCGCTCGAAGCGCGCGGCCACAAGCGCTTCCACGCGCGGCAGCTCTTCCGGTGGATTCACCGCAGAGGTGTCACCGATTTCTCGGCGATGACGGACCTCCCGCAGTCGCTGAGGGACGAGCTGGGACGGGAGTGCACGGTGGGCACCCCTGTCATCGTGTCGGACCAGCTGTCATCGGACGGCACGCGGAAGGTGGCCCTGGCCCTCAGCGACGGCCAGACCATCGAGGCGGTCTTCATCCCGGACACCCCGTCGATGACGTTCTGTGTCTCGACGCAGGTCGGGTGTGCGATGTCGTGCGCGTTCTGCCTCACCGGCCGGATGGGGCTCGCGCGGCACCTGACGGCCGGGGAGATCGCCTCCCAGGTTCGGGTGCTGGCCACCCTCACCGGTCATCTGGAGACGCGCTTCAACATCGTCCTGATGGGCATGGGTGAGCCCCTGCACAACTACGAGCACACGATGAAGGCCCTGCGGATACTGCACGCGGAGGCCGGCCTCTCCGTCTCTCCTCGTCGCGTGACCCTGTCCACGGTGGGCATCGTGCCGGCGCTCGAGCGCCTGGCGGAGGAGGCGCTGATGCCGAACCTCGCCATCTCGCTGCACGCCACGACCGATGCGCAGCGCACGGCCATCGTGCCCCCGAACCGGAAGTACCCGTTGAAGGCCATCCTCGACGCATGCCGGCGGTTCCCGCTCCCGAAGCGCAGCCGCATCACGTTCGAGTACGTCCTGCTGGCGGGGGTGAACGACAGTCTGGAGGATGCCCAGCGGCTCGGAACCCTGCTCGACGGCATCCGGGCGAAGGTGAACCTGATTCCGCTGAACCCGGCGCCAGGCATTCCGTTCGAGCGCCCGTCCGACAGGCAGGTCGATGCGTTCGCAGCGGCTCTCGCAGCGCGACGCATCACGGTGTCGGTGCGAAAGAGCCGCGGTCGGGACATCCGCGCCGCGTGCGGCCAGCTGATCGTCGACGGGGGTACAGGACGGAGCGCGGCTCAGCAGGTCGCCACGTTGATGCGCTGAGGGCGACCCGCGTCCAGCACCCGGCCGGTCAGGGCCTCTGCTCCTTCGACTCGCACGTGCACCCAGTCGTTCCTGACGCGGGGCTCCGAGAGGCGGACCGTGAGGTGGTTGCCCGTCACCGCCCGCGTGCCGTCGTCGATGACCAGCGCGCGATGCTGTGTGCCGACCTGCGCGGCCCGGAAGCTCCGCGTCTTCCCTTCACCAATCCGCCGCAGCTCCAGGGCGCGCTCGCGAACGAGGGCCGAGGGCACCTTGCCCGGCAGCGTGGAGGCCACCGTGCCAGGCCTGTCCGAGTACGGGAAGACGTGCAGGGCACCAAGGGGCAGGCGCTCGATCACCGCACACGAGGCCTGGAACTCCGCCTCCGTCTCGCCAGGGAAGCCGGCTACGACGTCTGCTCCGATGAATGCCCCGGGTGACAGCGCCAGGATGTGTTCCACCGCCTGCCGGTACTGCGCCACCGTGTAGGGCCTGGCCATCCGTCGCAGCACGTCGTCGAACCCATGCTGCAGCGGGAGGTGCCAGTGGGGCGCCACACGCCCGGAGGATGTGGCGCGCTCGATGACTTCTGCGGTGCAGTCCATGGGCTCGATCGATCCGAGCCTGAACACGACGTCATCCGGCCACATCGCGAGCATGTCGACCAGGCGGGCCAGCGACCCGGCGCCACCGTCCCGGCCGTACGACCCCAGATGCACGCCCGTGATGACAATCTCCCTGTATCCCGCCGCCACCGCACGGTGGATCTCCCGAGCCACTTCGTCGAGCGGGCGCGAACGGCCCGGACCGCGGGTGCTGGGAATGATGCAGTAGGTACATCGCTGTTCGCAGCCGGTCTGCACGCGAAGGGTGAAGGCGGTGCGCCCGGCCAGGCCCGGACCGCGGCCACCACAGGGGCCGTCCCCGTCCGAGAAGCGCTCTGCCGTGGTCAACTCCTCGGCGGGCAGGTCGTCTACGAGGGTGTCCTTCTTGAGGTTCGATACGACCCGCACGACGTTGGGCAGCCCTTCGAGCTCGCGTGGAGCGCGCGTGGCGAAACAGCCCGTGACGACGATCCGGGCCTGCGGATTCCCACGCGCGATACGGCGGATGGTCTGCCGGGCGCCCTGATCCGCGGCCGCCGTCACCGAGCACGTGTTGACCACGACGAGCTCGGCCTGCGCCGTGCCCGCGGGCTCGGCGCCTCGTGCGAGCAGCGCCTCCTCGATCGCCAGCGAATCGGCGTGGTTGACCCGGCAGCCGAACGTGACGACCGCGTACCTCACGGGGCCCCGAGGGCGACGAGCGCCTTCTTCCCGATATCCCTTCGCATCTGCATGCCCTCGAACCGGATACAGGCGGCGGCGCGATACGCCACGTCGATGGCCTCGCGGTGAGAGGCGCCGGATCCGACAACGGTGAGAACGCGTCCGCCCGCCGTCACGACGTGGTCGTCCGCCCGCTGCGTGCCTGCGTGGAAGACCAGAGCCCCAGGCACGCAGCGGGCGGA
>JABFRY010000369.1 GCA_013140955.1 Acidobacteriota bacterium | reverse complement strand
CCGGTGAGGATCGCCTCCATGCGCGCCCGATCGCGCGACAGCTCGTCGAGCCGTTCCCGAAGGCTCCCGATGGCCGCGTCGAGCACGCGGGCCACCGCGCCGAGTTCGTCGGGACCGTAGTCGTAGGAGCGGGCGGTGAGGTCGCCCGAGATGTAGCGCTGTGCCACGACCGCAATGCCCTGCAGCCGCCGGCTCAGGAGCACCGAGACCAGCCACGACAGTCCCACCGCCACCGGCGCGGCCAGCGCGAAGGCGGCCAGGGCGCCGCCTGCCACACGCCCCAGCTGTCCGCTCACGGTGGTGAGGGGCAGCGACACGCGCACGAAGGCGACGCGGGGATGCGAGGCGGTCACCGCGGCGTAGAGCATCTCGTCCTCCACCGTGGTGCTGTAGCGCTCCACCACGCCCAGCCGCTGCGCGAGCGCCGCCTGCACCTCCGGGCGGGAGAGGTGGTTCTCGAGCGCCTGGAGGGCGGCGCCGTCGGCCGTCGAGTCGCCCACCACAGTACCGTCGGCCGCCACCAGCGTCACCCGGGCCTGCAGCACCTGGGCGAGCCGATCGGCTTCGTCGTCCAGGCGCCCATCCGAGACGAGGACGCTCGCCTGCCCGGTCTGGCCGAGCAGTTCGGCAATGAGGAGGGCTTCGTCGATGAGGCGTTGTTCGATGGCGCGGCGCTCGTTGTCGCGCCGGTCGAGGGCCAGGATGATCGTGGCAAACAGCAGCGCCGTACCGGCGACGCTCAGCGAGGCCAGGAAGACCTTGGTGCGAAACCTGAGCGTCACGCCTGTCCGTCCGCCGCGAGCTTGTAGCCGAACTGCTTCACCGTCACGAGCACCTCCGTGAGCACCGGCAGCTTCTCGCGCAGCCTGCGGACGTGCACGTCCACCGTCCGCGTGCCACCGGTGTAGCGGTAGCCCCAGACGTCGCCCAGCAGGAGATCCCGCGACAGGACCCGCCCGGGGTGCTGCAGCAGGTACTGGAGCAGCAGGAACTCCTTGGCCGTCAGCTTCACTTCACGTCCGTCGTCGGACACGCGGTGGCGGACGAGGTCCATCTCGATGGGGCCGAAGCGCAGGGTGTCGTCGGCGGGAACCGGCTTCTGCGCGCGGCGCATCAAGGCCTTGATGCGCGCCACCAGCTCGTTCGGGCTGAACGGCTTGGTCATGTAGTCGTCGGCGCCCAGCTCGAGCCCCATGATGCGGTCCGGCTCCTCGCCCCGCGCCGTGAGCACGATGATGGGCAGCGATGCACGGGCCGGGTCGGCTCGGAGGGCGCGGCAGATTTCGAGGCCGCTGAGGCCAGGCAGCATCACGTCCAGCACGGCCAGGTCCACCGGGTGGCTCCGGGCGTAGGCGAGCGCCTCGTCCCCCGCGACGACGGCGTGCGTCGTCCAGCCCGCCTTCTGCAGGTAGTGGAGGATCAGGTTGGCGATGTCGGTGTCGTCTTCTGCAACCAGAATGTGCATCGGCCGGCTGGCGCTGCCGGCGCCAGCGGCATTATCACACGCGCGTCCGACCGTCTGGTGACGACCGGGACCTCAGGGCGCGCCGAAGGCGATGGCCAGGCACTCGTAGGCCACGGCGCCGAGCAGGGCCGCGGCGGGGATCGTGAGGACCCAGGCCCACACGATCTGGGCGGCCACGCCCCAGCGCACGGCCGACAGGCGACGCGTCGAGCCCACGCCCACAATGGCGCCGGTGATGGTGTGCGTGGTGCTGATGCCGATCCCGAGCGCCGTGGCCGTGTAGATGGCCACCGCGGCGCCCGTCTCGGCGGCGAAGCCGCCGATGGGTTGGAGCTTCGTGATCTTGCTGCCCATCGTCTTGATGATGCGCCAGCCCCCCGACAGCGTGCCGAGGCCGATGGCCGTGTGCGCCACCAGCACGACCCAGAACGGGATGGGCAGCTGCCCGTCCTGCATCTGGAGGAAGCCGCCCGTCACCAGGGCGCCCGCGATGATGCCCATCGTCTTCTGGGCGTCGTTGGCGCCGTGCATCAGGCTGAAGCCGGCGGCCGATATCAGCTGCATGCGGCGGAAGAAGCCGTCCACGCGCCGGGGCGTCGAGCTGCGGACGAACCAGACGCTGATCGTCATGAGCAGCAGGCCGACGGTGAGGCCGATGAGCGGCGCGATCACGATGAAGATCAGCGTGCGCGTCCAGCCCGACACGATGACGGCCGCGAAGCCGGCCTTGGCCACCGCCGCGCCGGCGTAGCCGCCGAACAGCGCGTGCGAGGAGCTGGTCGGCAGGCCGTAGTACCACGTGATCAGGTCCCAGATGATCGCGCCCGTGAGGCCGGCGAAGATGACCGTGAGCGTCACCACGCTGAGGTCCACCATGCCGGCGCCCACCGTCTGCGCCACTCCCGTGCCGAAGGCGAAAGCCGCCACGAAGTTGAAGAAGGCCGCCCAGATCACGGCCTGGCCCGGCGACAGCACACGCGTCGAGACGACCGTGGCGATCGAGTTGGCGGCGTCGTGGAATCCGTTGATGTAGTCGAAGATCAGGGCGACGGCGATGAGGCCGAGCACCGCGAGCAGCGTGGCGTCCATGATCAGCCGTGCTTCACGACGACGCCTTCGAGCAGGTTCGCCACGTCCTCGCACCGGTCCGTGGCGGCCTCGAGGTTGTCGAGGATCTCCTTCCACTTGATCACGACGATCGGGTCCTTCTCTTCGTCGAAGAGCGAGACGACGGCATCCTGGTGCGCGCGGTCGGCTTCGTGTTCGAGCTGGCAGACCCGCGCGGCCAGTTCGAGGACGCCCGTGCGGCCCTCGAAGGCGGCCATGGCCTCGCCGATGCATTCGACCGAGTCGCAGATGATGTCCACGAGCCGGCGGGCCCCGACGCGGACCGTCTGGATCCGGTAGAGCCGGATGAGGGCGGCCGCGGCGTCGATGGCGTCCATCACGTCATCGAGCGAGACGGCCAGCGCGTGGATGTCCTCCCGATCGATCGGGGTGACGAACGTCTTGTTGAGGCGCTCGATGATCTGGCGCGTCTGGCGATCGCAGGCGTGCTCGATGTCCTTGATCTCTTCGAGTCGCGTGGCGTCGGGCGGGTCGATGGCCAGGGCCTGCTTGAACGCCATGGCCCCTGAACGGATCCGGGTGGTGAGGTCCACGAAGTCGACGAAAAATTGTTCGTCGCGGGGGAGCAGACTGAATCGCGCCATTGAGCCTCAGGAGGCGGCGTGCCTCTGGAGAACCGTGTACGTCTGGAGGAACCGGGGGATCGTAGCAGAGTTTACAGGGACGTTACCTGGACGTTACGCGGTCCGGGCAGGCGTGCACATCCCCCCTGGACGTGCAAGTTGTTGATGGGGCTGGGGCTGGGGCTCGGGCTGGGTCAGACTTCCCGGACGCCGTGGCTCCTGACGAGGAACCAGACGGAGACGAGCGCGAGGAGCGTGCCGTTGATGGTGAGCACGGTGGGGGCCGACGACAGGCTGGCGAGCCAGCCCGAGAGGAGGCTGCCCAGGGGCATGCCGCCCCGAAACGCCACCATGTAGATGCTCATGACGCGCCCGCGCATCTCGTTGGGTGCGATGAGCTGCACGACCGACGTCAGGAGCGACGTGGCCATGACCATGGTCGCCCCCGCACCGACCAGCAGCAGCTCGTTCAGCCATACCACCCTGGTGCGCGCGAACGCGAGCACGAGCAGGCCGAAGACCATCTGGATGATGAGCAGCGTGCGGCCCATGTGCCGGAACTTGCCCAGCCAGGCCACGGTGAGCGCTCCGAGCACGGCGCCCCCGCCGGCGAACACCATGAGGATGGTGTACTGGCCGACCCCGCCGCCGAGCACGTCCTGGGCGAAGAGCGGCAGGAACGTCAGCAGCGGCGCCCCGAGAAACGTGGTGGCGAAGCCGAGGATCGTGAGGCTGATGATGACAGGGCGTTCGCGGACGTAGGCCACCCCGCCCCGGAACTCGTCGCGCATGCGCGAGGTGCGGGTGGCCGGCGTGTGCCGGATGTGCAGGGAGACGATCGCCGCGATGACGGCGAGGAACGAAAGACCGTTGAGCCCGAAGCAGGCCACCATGCCGAAGGCCGCCAGCGTGGCGCCGGCCAGCAGGGGCCCCACGATTCGCGCAAGGTTGAACTGGATCGAGTTGAGCGCGATGGCGTTGGGGAGGTGCTGGGTCTGGACGAGCGAGGGCAGCAGCGACTGATACGCCGGGCCTCCGAATGCCTGGGCGAGGCCGGTGATGACCGACAGGGCGAGCACGTGCCAGATCTGGACCGCGTCCAGGTACACCAGGGTCGCCAGCGTGAAGGCGGCGCTCATCTGGACGATCTGCGACATCAGCAGCAGGTGCCGGCGGTCGTAGCGATCCGCCACGACGCCGCCCAGCAGGGTGAGCAGCAGGATCGGCAGTTCGCCGAGGAACGAGTCGAGCCCGAGGAAGAACGCGGATGAGCTGCCCGAGATGGTGAGCACGAGCCAGTTCTGGGCGACCTTCTGCATCCAGGTGCCGATGCTGGAGGTGAAGGCGCCCAGCCACATCACCCGGAAGTCCCGATAGGCGAACGCCGCCGCCAGCCGGCGCAGGACGGTGTCGGTGACGGACACATCCGGGGGCGGCGGCGAAGAAGGGGTCGCAGGCGGGGGCGCGGTGGCTGTGGTCACGAAAACCCACCGATCTTACTGCTTGCCTTTGCCCCGGACATTCGCTGTATATT
>JABFRY010000088.1 GCA_013140955.1 Acidobacteriota bacterium | reverse complement strand
GGGACGGCCCGAGGCACGGCCGAAGCCGTACGCCGCCATGCAGGCGCGTGCGCCTCCGGCGCGCGCCGTGGCGTGGTCGATGGCCGAGTCTCCGACGAGCACCGAGTCGCCGGGGCGGGCGCCCGCCCTGTCCATCAGGACGCGAAGACCCTGGGGATCCGGCTTGCGTCCATGCGGAGTGTCCCCCGCGATCACGTCCCGGAAGAAGCCGCGCAGTCCCAGTCCCTCGAGGATGCGCTCGGTGGCCGCCTGGGGCTTGTTGGTGAGCAGCGAGACCGTGCCGAGACCGGCCGCGTACACGACCGCCTCGACCACTCCGTCGTAGGGACGGGTGGTGTCGAGCAGGCAGTCGTCGTAGAGCGCCAGGAAGCGGGTGAGCGCCTGCGGCTGCCGAGGAAGCCCGGCGGCATCGAGCACGCGGGCGACCAGCGTTGCCGCCCCCTCCCCCACCATCGCCACGATGGCGGCCGGGGCCAGGGGCGTGCCGCCCAGCTCCAGCACCAGCCGGTTGGCGGCAGTCGCCAGGTCGGCGCTCGAGTCGATGAGCGTGCCGTCGAGGTCGAAGGCTATGAGGCGCTGGCGTATGTGGCCCATGATGCCGGGGTCTCCCAGACCGTGACCCGGATCACCGGCAGGTCGTGCTGGCGAACGATCTCGAACAGCAGCTGTGCGAGACGCTCGACGGTGGGATTGCTGTCCATCAGGTAGACGGGCTCGCCCAGCGCCCGCAGCGCCTCGACGAGCGGGTCGTCGCGCCTGAGGATCATGCGGTGGTCGAGTTCCCGATCGATCCAGCCCTTGATCAGACGCTTGATGTCACCGAAGTCGGCGACCATGTCGCGGCCATCGAGGGATGCCGTCCCCAGCTCCACTTCGACGACGGCGTTGTGCCCGTGCGGGTGCCGGCAGGGGCCGTCGTAGTCGAGCAGACGGTGTCCGTAGCAGAAGTCGATCCGCTTGATGACCGAATACATGCCGACCATCTTAGCGAAGTGACGCCCGCCGAGGTCGCGTGCAGCGGGCGTCGACTCCTGCATGAGCCCCGCGGCAGGCTACGCGCCGGCCTGATGCCCGGAGGCGGAGTACGCCTCGAGGCCGTCGATGAAGGTGCGTACGATGCGGAACTCGCGGTCCATGACGACCACGTCGGCAAGCGCGCCGTCGACCAGCGCACCCATGCCGGAGAGCCCGAGTTCCCGGGCGGGCGTACCCGAACACATCGCCGAGGCCTCGGTGACCGATCCGCCGAACCCCTTCACGATCTGCTGGAAGGCACGCTCCATCGTGAGCGTGCTTCCGGCCAGGGTGCCATCCGCCAGGCGGGCCGCATCCGCTGCCGCGTGCAGGACCTGCCCTCCCAGGCGGCCGGTCGAGCCGGGCACCAGGCCCGTCACGCTGGTGGCGTCGGTCACGGCCATGATGCCGCCAGCGCCCTTGAGCGTCAGCGCCATCCGGCACACGGCCGGGTGCACGTGGACGGCGTCGCACACCAGTTCCACGCAGAGCCCCTCATGGGCCAGTGCGGCGCCGGCGAGGCCTGGCCGGCGGCGGTGCATCGGGCTCATCGCGTTGAACAGGTGCGTGACGTGACGGGCGCCCGCGTCGGCCGCCTCGAGGGCCTGCTCGAACGTGGCGCCGGAATGCCCGAGCGCGACGCGGTGCCCGAGCGCGTGCAGCGAGCGCAGCAGGTCGATACCGCCCGGCAGTTCCGGCGCGAGCGTGACGATGCCGACCTCGGCACGCCACCGGGCCACGACGTCGAGGATGTCGAGGGCCGAGAAGGCGCCGTCGGGCTCGGCCGGGGCTCCGGTGTGCGGGGGGAGGCGCAGGCAGGCGGCCGGCTGCGCGCCCCGGTACGCCGGGTTGATGAAGTTGCTTTCCAGATGCGCGGGCAGGACCCGTGCCGCCCCGGCCGGCCGTTCGGTCCGCAAGGGGTGGACGGCCGCGCAGGCGGCGTCGAGCTCCGCGGGCGTGCACGCCGCCGTCGTCGGACAGAAGGCGGTCACGCCGTGCGCGGGCAGCAGAGCGGCGATGCGCGCGATGGCGTCGCCACCGTCCAGCGTGTCGTAACCGCCGAGACCGTGCACGTGCACGTCCACGAAGCCCGGGAGGATGTAGGCGCCGTGTGTTTCGATGATGGTTGCGCCGGCCGGGTCGACGCGACCGTGTTCGATGGCCGCGACGCGTCCATGTTCGAGCAGCAGGGACCCGCCGGGCACCACGCGGCCGGGCAGGACGAGCGAGCCGCCGACCAGGGCGATCATGGCTCCTGGTCCAGTTCCTCGCCAGGCCAGTGCAGGTGCAGCTTGCGTCGCTCGAGCGGCAGGGCTGCGGGGAGCAGCGGCACGTCGCCGACGGCCCGCCGGAAGATGCGGGCATCGAGCTTCTGCAGCAGGATCGCCAGGCTGGGCTCGTTGGGCGCGCTCAGGACCAGCACGCCCCCGCTCTGCAGCGGAGGAAACGCACGGTCGTCGAGATAGTCGCGGTCCAGGGTCACGATGGTCCGCTGCAGATCACGCGCACGCTGGTAGTGCTCGGCGTCGCTCGCCCGGCGCAGGTCGTCGTGCTCCACCACGAAGAGCACGTCCCATTCGAGCCGTACGCGCATGAACGCGACCAGTCCGGCGGGAACATTGGCGTCCACGTACACACGG
Source organism: Acidobacteriota bacterium (assembly GCA_013140955.1). Classification (GTDB taxonomy): domain Bacteria; phylum Acidobacteriota; class Vicinamibacteria; order Vicinamibacterales; family UBA2999; genus JABFRY01. The sequence continues at coordinate 2,058 of JABFRY010000088.1, read as the reverse complement.
GGGCGACCGGCGATGCGGGTCGCGTGGGCGCCGAGCTCCCGCTGGAGCGTGCCCATGATCCTATTGCCCGGCCTCCGGCGCGTCGGCGGCGGCTGCCAGGCGGGCTGCGCGCGCCTGCTCCCGCAGCGAGGCCACGAGTTCGTCCCGCCGCTCCACGAGCCGCCGCAGCGGACGGCGCCCGCGGGGCGACCCCACGGCGTACTCCGCGAAGAGGGGGAACGCGATGGTGCTGTCGCAGTAGGTCACGACGGTGTCCGGCAGCACGCCTGGATTCACCTTGCCCCAGCTCACGGCCTCGGCAGGTGTCGCGCCCGAGAGCCCGCCCCAGACGACCTGATCCGTCGTGATCTGGATGAAGTAGTCGTTGCCGCCCCTGGGGATGCCGTACACCTCCCACAACGTGGGCTGGCCCTGGAGATAGAAGTTCTTCGGCGAGCCGCCGCCCAGGATGACGCATCCGTTCTTCGTCGCCGCCAGGATGAACGCACAGACCTCGTTCACGTCCTTGTTCGGATCGACCATGAGCCGGCTGTCGTTCATGAGCTCGTGATACGCCACGTTCATCCCGATGGAGCTGTCGCCCGGCGACGACGTGTAGATCGGCACGCCGCACGCTGCGGCCGAGGCCAGGATCGAGTACTCACGGCTGCCGGGCTCGCGCGTCAGCAGGTCCTGGCCGAGCGCGTAGTGGAGGTCGGCGGTGGAGACCGGGCCGTCGAGCCCTGAGCGCACCAGGAAGTCGCGCACGTACGCGTCGGTCTCGAGCAGCACCTGCGCGGGAAAGAGCACGTCGTAGATCCGGATGACGCCCTCTTCGTAGAGCTCTACGTCGTTGACGAAGGGAGAGCCGCGGTGGAGCGTGAAGTTCAGGGCGTAGTGCAGGTCGTGATACAGGTTCGCGCCGGTGCTGATGATGAAGTCCACCAGCCCGCGCTCCATGAACTCCACCACGCAGCCGCCGAGCCCGGCCGGCGTGAGCGCGCCCGCCAGCGTGAGGCCGATGGTCGTGTCGTTCTCGGGCAGGAGCATCTTGTCGGTGAAGATGCGGCAGGCTTCGCCGAGCCGTGCGGCGTTGAAGGCCTGAAACCCCTCGTCGATCAGGTGCCGGAGGTCCGCGCTGCCGCGCGGCCGGTAGTAGCGAATGGGCTTGCCGCCAAGGTGACGATTGCGGGTCTGGCCTGGGGCTCCTGGGGCGCGATGGGGCACGTGAACTCCTCCGAGGGTGGCGAGCCCGTAGCTTAGCACCGCCCCCCTGTGCTTCCCGTGACAGCGGCCGATAACACGGTCATCGCAACCTCCTCCGGGTGCATGGCGGCGGCCGACGGCAGATAGCCGCCGGTCGCCGCCACCTTTTTTGCGGGTCGGCCCCTGGAGCAGGGCCTCCACCGGCAGAACCTGCTGCGGCACCGCCGAGTGAGGCACCGCCGAGTGAGGCACTGCCAAGTGAGGCGCTGCCGAGTGAGACACGGGCAAGGAGGCGCGGCCTCCTGCGGCGCCGCTCGTCCGGAGTCCTGCCTCCACGCGGCCGCCGTACCGCATCCATCGCGCACTGCGTCTGCCGTCTGCCGTGCGCAGCGGTGTGCAAGCTAACTCAGCAGTTTTTTCGCCGCCTGCCGATAACGCCTTCAGCAGTTCCTGCGTACCTGGTCGGGCCGCGCGCGGCGCCCGGCACGGACGCGCGGGCAACTACCACCACAACTGATTGGAACTCATGAATTTGCAGACTCCCTACGCCTCTGGCGCCGGAGCCGGCAGGGCGATTGTTTCCGCCGGATGCCGGCAGGACGACTTGCGGACGCATCGTGCACGGGCTCGACGCCTTGTCGGAGCCTTCATCGCAGCCCTCGTGGCCCTCGTCGTCGCCGGGGCGCCGCCGGAGGTGGGTGCCCAGACGCCGGGCAGTCGCCTCGACGCTGCGCTGCGGCACCAGGCCACGCGCCTGTCGGGCCGATCACGCGTCATCGTGGAGTTCACCAGGGAGCCCGACGTACGAGCCATCACCCGTCGGGGGGGCACGACCGGCCGGCGCATCGCGCTGCTGCAGGCGCAGGCCGCCGA
>JABFRY010000080.1 GCA_013140955.1 Acidobacteriota bacterium | reverse complement strand
GATGCGGACCGCGCCCGCCGCGCGTGCGCGGTCCGCATCGTTCTCGAGCGCCAGCGGCGGGACGCGCTGCCGCCGACCGTCGGTGTCCACTGCCACGAACGTGAGATAGGCGTGGCTGGTGAGGCGCCTGGCGCCCGTGAGGGTCTCCTCCGAGTACACCTCCACCTCCACCTCGAGTGACGTCGTGAAGGCGGCGGTGACGCGGCTGCGCAACACGATCGCGTCTCCCACCTTGATGGGGTGCAGGAACTCCAGGCCGTCCACGGCCGCGGTGACCACGTGACACCGCGCGTGTCGATGGCTGGCGATGGCCCCCGCGATGTCGATCAGGTGCATCACCGTGCCCCCGAGGATGAACCCCAGGGGGTTGGCATCGTTGGGGAGGACCACCTGCACCATCTCGGTCACAGAGGCCTCGGGGCTCTTCGGTGTCATGTCGGTCATCTGCTGGCGTCGTCGGGTGTCCGGCTGGGCGTGGGGGCCGAAAGGTGTGCGGGACGGGGAGGCCGGCCCGAGGCCGGCCTCCGTGCGGCAGGTACAGGTGTGGGAACGACCGGCTCAGAAGTCGTAGCCGATCCACACCTGGAAGCGTGGGCGCCGGAACCGTGCGCTGCCACCGTCGGCGGCGAACACCACGTCCTCCCACTGCTTGTTGAACAGGGTGCGCCACGCCCAGTCGAAGTGGATCGGGAAGCCCAGGGCGAACGTTTCGAGACCGACGCCGTAGGAGGCGCGTGAGTCCACCAGGCGGAAGCCGTCCACCTGGGTCGGGGCGCCCTCGACGGGGACGACCTGCCCGGTGAACAGGTTCTGATCGTAGCGGATGACCGGCGTCACGGTCTCCGGGTCGCTCGACCACCACCGGAAGTCCTGCCCCGGGAAGCTGCCGCCGCCCATGTTGGCGAACAGCACGCCGCGGATGCCACCGAGGACGCCGATCGGCGTCAGCATCGCTTCGATGAAGGGGAAGCGCAGCTCGGCATTCAGGAACGCGGCCTCCGACCCGAGGAACTGGAGGAAGTCGTAGCCTCGCATCTCCGAGTTGCCGCCGAAGTAGACGAAGTCGGGCGTGTCGCCCCAGCTCTTGAAGCCACGCGCGCGCAGCGCCAGCAGGCCGGAGGTGCCCAGTCGCAGGTAGTACCGGGCGTCGGCGTCCGCCGTCTGTCGCGACAGCGTGTTACCGATCTTGGGCGCGACCTCGTAGGAGAGCCGCATCGTGTTTCCGGCCAGCGGGCCGAACTCGCGGAACACGGTGGTCTCCTGGATGAAGTTCACGCCGAAGGGCACGTAGGTGCCCGAGCGGAACAGCTGCTGGCCGAACTGGTCCTGCTGGTACTGCTGCGAGAAGTCCTGCAGGCTGGGGTCGTTGAACTGTTCGTTGTACTGGAGCACGCCGCCGAAGAGCTCGAGACGGCGATAACGGTCGATCGGCCAGATGCCGAAGGCGTTGCCGCCGCGCACCGTCCTCGTCGCGAGCGCCAGGTCGCGGTCGATGACGCCGCTGAGCGAGCCCGGGTAGAACACGTTGGCCAGGTTGCCGTAGAAGAACTGTGTCTGCGAATAGCCCTGGACCGCGTAGTTGAACCGCCTCGCGATGTTCATGTACGAGAACGACATCGTGCGGTACTGGGAGATCGAGGCCACGTAGAAGTTGAACTGCTTGTCACCGAGCACGTCGCTGAAGGTGACCGCGGACCCGCCGAACACGTCGCCGCCGCTCGTGACCCCCACGTTCACCGGTGGCCGGCCATCGAGGAACAGCTTCTCCCAGGTGCCCTTCTGCCGCTGGTTGTCGGTGATGAGGGTGTGCGACAGGGGGGCCTGGAAGTCGATGACGGGGCCCGCGGTGCCGAAGTCGCTCGTGGCCGCCGTCAGGACCGGCTGTGGCAGGTCGATGACGTGCAGCTCGTACTCGCCCTTGTAGTAGCTCGAGAACGCCAGCTGCCGGTCGTCGCCGGAGCGCACCACGACCGGGGACATGTTGCCGGCGACCGCGTCGGTGTACTGGCGCAGCTCACCGTTGCGGAGGCTCAGCGTCCAGATGTTGTGGATGGCCCCGTTCTTCGCGACCTCCGGATCCACCGGCTGCGTCGGATCCACGGCGGTGGAGGTAAAGACGAGGGTGTCGTTGTCGAGGAACTGTGCGGCGCTGTCGTCGTGGGTGCCGAACGTCAGCTGCGTCTTCTGCCCTGACGCGAGGTCGACCCGGAACAGCTTCTCGTTGCCGCTGATGCGCGCCACGTAGATGAGCGAGCGTCCGTCGGGCGCCCAGGTCGGCCCCGAGTCGGCGAAGCCGTCATTGGTCACGTTGGTGACCTCGCGCGTCTCGAGGTTCACGGTGAAGATGTCGCCCACGCCGTTGCGAAGCGCCGCGAACGCCACGCTCCGTCCGTCCGGTGAGATGTCGGGGGACTCGGGGTCGTCCACGCTGTCCATGACGACGCGGTCCTCGACGTCGCGGTTGAGCACGTTCTGGAGGATCAGGGTGCGGGATTTCTCGCTGCGCACGAAGTAGGCGAGGCGATCGCCGGAGGGCGACCACGACATCCACGGTACGGTGTTGAACCGCATGCCCGGCACGACGATGAACTCGAAGCCGCGATCCTGGTCGAACCCGTTGGTCAGGTTCCTCACCACGGACCCGTCCAGGGACGAGACCAGCACGATGTCCAGTTCCCGATCCCGGCGATTGCCGGTCGCGACCGCCAGCAGTTCGCCAGACGGTGACGGCTCGACCGAGATGGCGTTGCTGAAGGGACCGCGCTCAGGATTCGGGGCGAGATTGCGCCCGTAGTCCGCCGGACGTTCCTTGTCGCGGAACGGCTTGAAGCGCTCCTTGAGGTACCGATCGAACTGCTGGTCGAACTCCTCGGGCGACAGGTTGAAGGCTTCCTGGTAGGCGTCCTCGCCTCCCCCGATCACCGCCTTCCGGAGCGCGAACAGATAGTTGCGCAGGCCATCCTTGCCCCACCGCGATTCGATGAACTCGAACGCGGCATGACCGAGGTTGTAGATCAGGCGCGGATTCGAGAACTGTCCGTACCCCTCGAGCTGGGTCATCCTCGGGATGATGTCGGCGACCGCCGCGTCGCGCACCGTCATCAGGTCGATGGGCCGCCAGATGCCCGTGAGGTGGTCCGAGAGGCCTTCGTTGACCCACAGCGGCACGCTGCGACGGACGAGCGAGGTCGGGATGATGTCGAACTCGAAGATGTGGGTGAGCTCGTGGACGATCAACCGGTAGAGCAGGTCCGGTGGTTCGTCGAGCGGCATGACCATCCGGTCGCGCGAGGGCTCGGCAAAGGCGCCGACGCCCTCCTGGGCGGCTCCGGGAATCACGTTCTGCTGCTGGAACTCGCTGCTCGTCTTGAACAGGATGAGCGGCACCTTGAACGCGAGGTCGTGCTTCAGTTCGGAGCTCACATGCTGGTAGGCGCTCTCCGCGTACCCGCTCACCCGTTCGAGGTGCTCCTCGATCTCCGGGTAGTAGTAGATCTCGAAGTGCTCGGTCGTGTAGATGAACCACCGGAAGTTGTCGTACCGGATCTGGTTCTTCCCGAAATAGGGGACGAAGGGCGTCTGTGCCGCGACAGGTGACGCTGTCAGCATCACCGCGGCCGCGACCGCGAGGGCTAGCGCGTGGAGCGGGGCCCCGCACCATGTGCGGCTGCTCATGTCGTGTCTCCTCGCAGGGGGGTCCCTGCCTGACGATGGGCCGAAGGCTTCGCGACGGGTGCGTCACCCCTCGATGAGCGTGGATCTTACTGCCGACGCAGCGGGCGTCGCAATGCGCACCGCGCAGCAAGTGGCGTACCTTTCGACGTCGGCAGTTGCCCGGAGGGTGCGGCCGTTTCGGCGAGGGGGACGACGTTGTCGGTGTCCCCGGGAGGACGCACTGGTGTCCCGGGGCGGCGACGCCCCGGGCGACCGCTATACTGCAGGCGGAACCCGGCACATGGCGGACTCGTGGAATAGGCGGAGATGGTTGCGGTGTTTACCACCCTGGGTCTGGTAGCGATGTTTCGACGTCGTCCCGCAGACCCCGTGGAAGCCGAGCGGTTCGGCGCGGAGGTGCTCCAGTACCTGGAGCCGCTCTTCGCCACGGCGCTCAGGCTCACTCGTGACCGCGCGGACGCCGAAGATCTGGTGCAGGACACGATGGTGAAGGCCCTCCGGTCGAGGAGCACCTTCGAAGCCGGCACCAACCTGAGGGCATGGCTGTACACCATCCTCCACAACGCGTGGAAGAACCGCCTCCGGTCCCGGTCCCGGTCGGCCGAGGACGTGAACTCGGAACTGGTCGAGGAGGTGTCCAACGAGGGCCTGACCGGCGCGCCTGCGGCGACGCCCGAACAGGTGCTGCTCGATGCCTCGATGGACGGCGACCTGCAGGCGGCGCTGGACGAGATGCCCGAGGCCTTCCGGCAGGCTGTCTGGCTGCGCGACGTGGAGGACTTCACCTATGCGGAGATCGCCGGCATGCTCGGCGTGCCCATCGGAACGGTCATGTCCAGGATCTCCCGCGGTCGGCGGTGGCTCATGCGGCGGCTGCAGGAACGGAGCGGCCCGGGTATGCCCCTGCAGGCCGGGCGTGTGCGGGGATGACCGGTGCGCCGTCGGCCGTGACGGTGGGGAAACGACATGACTGAGTGCCGGCGGGTCGAACAGTACCTGGCCCCGTATGCCGACGGCGAGCTCCCGATGGCCGAGCAGGGGAC
>JABFRY010000340.1 GCA_013140955.1 Acidobacteriota bacterium | reverse complement strand
CCTATCCGCCGTCCTCACCCTCGGTGGCCCTGCTGCGCGACGGCAAACTGGTCTACCTGCTGCAGCGCCGCGACATCGAGACCCGCGATTCGCTCGGCATCGCCGAGCAGCTGTCCCGGGCCTTCGAGGAGCACTGCGACGCGGCCGCGCCGGTCGCACCCGCCACGCACGGCTGACACCGTTTCTCGGTCGCACACGGGTTCCGCGCCCGTCTCGCCAGGGGCCGGGAGCCGTGTGTGGCGTCAGCCGCCGCGCGTGTGCATCTCGAGATGGGGATCGCGGCGCAGTGAATCCACCGGGATGAGCGGTGCGCGGTCCCGTGCCTGCAGGCGGTGCTCGGCCCCGCGGTCGGCCCTGGCGGCCCAGGCCTCGGCGACGATCGCGGTGAGCTGCCCGGCGGATGCGCCCGCCCGCAGCTGGCTGCGCAGGTCGATGCCGGTCGTCGCGTACAGGCACTGGTACCACAGCCCGTCGGCCGTGAGGCGGCTCCGGTCGCAGTCGCGGCAGAACGGCGCCGTCGTCGAGGCGATGATCCCGAAGGTGGTACCGTCCGCCAGGCGGAAGCGTTCGGCCGGCGCGGCATCCCGGCCGCCGAGCGGCTCGACGGCGCCGTGCCGGCGCTCGATGGTCTGGAGGATGTCCGCCCTCGAGACGACGCTCGACCACGACCATCCGGTCGCGCCGCCCACGTCCATGTACTCGATGAATCGCAGCTCCGCGTGGTGCTCCCGGGCGAAGTCGAGCATGGACGTCAGCTCGTCGTCGTTCACGCCCCGGATCACCACCATGTCCAGCTTCAGGCCCTCGAAGATCGGCGCGGCCACGCGGATGCCCTCGAGGACGCGAGAGAGCTCGTCGAACCTGGCCAGGTCCCGAAAGCGGTCGTGCCGGAGCGTGTCGAGGCTCACCGTCAGGCGGTGGAGACCGGCATCGCGCAGCGACGTCGCCAGCGGGGCGAGGAGCACCCCGTTGGTGGTCATCGCCAGGTCGCGCAGGCCGGGCCGCCCGGCCAGCCGGCGCACCAGCTGCGACACGTCGCGCCGGAGAAGGGGTTCGCCACCGGTGAGGCGGATCTTGTCCACGCCCAGGCCGAGGAAGACATCGGCCAGCGTCTCGGTCTCCTCGAACGTGAGCACGTCCTGCCTGGGCAGCCAGACGTAGTCCTCCTCCGGCATGCAGTAGCTGCAGCGCAGGTTGCAGCGGTCGGTGACCGACAACCGGAGGTTGCGAAGCGGCCGTCCCAGGCGGTCCGAAAGCATCCATCGATTATAGGTGTCGCGGGTGCGGGCACCGTCGTGCCGGACCCGAGACCGGGCCGGCCGGGGCGCGTGCTACCATCTGAGCGCTTCATGGCCCGTATTCTCGTGACCAATGACGACGGTGTGCACTCGCCGGGTATCCGTGCCCTGGCCGACGCCCTCAGACCCTTCGGCGACGTCACCATCGTGGCACCCATCCAGGAGGCCAGCGCGATTGGACACGCCCTCACCCTGCGGCGCCCCCTGCGGATCGAGACGATCGGCCCCGGCATCTTCGCCGTGGACGGGACGCCCACCGACTGCGTCAACGTCGCCATCACGCACGTGCTGCAGGAAAAGCCGGCACTGATTGCCTCCGGCATCAACAAGGGCTGGAACCTGGGCGACGATGTCACGTATTCCGGCACGGTCTCCGGCGCGCTCGAAGGGGCGCTGCTCGGCATTCCGAGCATTGCGGTGTCCACGCAGAACCGTCGCAACGAGTTCGACTTCGCGGGCGCGGCCGTGGCCGCGGCCGCCGTGGCCGCCACGGTGTTCGAGCGCCCGATGCCGAAGTTCACGCTGCTGAACGTCAACGTGCCGTATGGCGAGCAGCGCGGGTTCCGCGCCACCGTGCAGGCGCGGCGCAACCACGTCACCGTGGTGACCGAGCGCGTGGATCCCCGGGAACGCCCCTACTACTGGATCGAGGAGGGGGAGAACGACTGGCAGCCCCACGATCGGTCCGACTACCAGGCGGTGCGCGACGGCTACGTGTCGATCACGCCGATGCAGCCGGACATGACCGCGTACGACGCGCTGAAGTACGTGGAAGGTCTCTCGCTGGCCGGGGTCGAGGAAGTACGGTAGAATCGCGGTTCGCGTCGGGGCGTGGCTCAGCCTGGTAGAGCACTCGGTTCGGGACCGAGGGGTCGGAGGTTCAAATCCTCTCGCCCCGACCAACAAGTCGTCGTCACAAGGGCCGGTACCCTCGGGGACCGGCCCTTCGTGCGTTCAGACCCTCCTGCGTTCGTCCCTACCCAGCCGGACTGATGCGCATCGACACGGCCACCGCGGTCTCGCGCGCCCGCTGCAGATTGGCCCGCGTGCCGAAGAAGGCGACATCGAGCGCCACGCGGCGGCCGATCCCGAAGCCATAGGTCGGGTTCCAGTTCCCGCGCAGGTACTGGGCCCCTCCCCGCAGCGCGAGGAACCCGACGCGCCGCTCCACACCTCCGCGCACCGTCGTGCCGTTGTAGCCCTGGACGCCCATCGCACTGAGGGACCACGCGCCGGCGTCCACGTGCATGTTGGCGCTGGTGACGACCGGCAGCGTGACGGTCACCTCGGCGCCCGACGTGGGCAGGCTCTCCTCGGTGAGCTCCACGTCGTCCGTCAGACTGCTCAGCGCGTAGCGCGTCCGGGACAGGCCTGTCCAGCGGATCCGGTTGCCGAGGCCGTTCACACCGACGCCGAACTCCACGGGGCCGCGTACCACCTGGACGCCGATGTCCACGGCACGGCCGGCACCGCCGGTGCCCTGAAGGGTCTCGACGACGAGGGGCGGAGCCGCCGCCGACGGCGCCACGAGGCCCCGCGCATCGGTGTCGAGCCGGATCGTCGTGGTGGGTTCGAGGTACCTGAAGCCCTTGAGGTGGCGGTAGTTCGCGGCGACGTAGATGCCGTCGCGCGAAGGCGGCTCCGGGTCGGTGCCCGCCGGGGCTGTGGCGGCCGGCGCCGACCCGGGAAGCGCGAGGCGCGCGCGGTAGCCAACGATCGTCGACATCGCCAGCTGCACGGCGGCCTCCTGATGGATGTCGAACGCGGTGTCGGGGAAGTAGCGCGGCGCGCTGCTCGAGAACACGTCGCTCAACCGGGGATCCACGTCGAGCGACGTGCCGAGCGCCAGGTAGGGCCCGGCACCGACGTACACCCCCTGGAACGCGCCCGTCGGTTGCTCGGCGAACTTGAACGTCTTGCCGAAGGCGCCCGAGGCCAGCCCCTCGACGGCGGTGGTGGTCGGCAGGGTGAAGCCGCGATACGTGGACAGGTCGCGGCTCACTCGACCATTGACGAGGTCGGACACGAGTCGGTACTCGGGTCGATCGACACCGGACCCGCGCCCGGCCGTGAGGTGAAACGGGCTGGCCGCCGACTCGATGGCCCGCACCGGATTGAACTGATCGCTGGCGGGGTTGAACTGGCCGATGTCGCGAAAGAGCTGGATGAGTGACAGGGGAAGCGGGATCACGTGGTATCCCGGCCCCGAGGGCACCATGCCCGATGCAATGCCCGGGTCGTCGCCGGACCCGCCCATGCCGATCATCCGCGCGTCAACGGCAAAGGTCTGTGCGGATGCCGCACTCCCCAACAGGACTGCTCCTACGAACGTGAGACTACACAGGAGTCTCTGCATGATGTCGCCTCCAGTCATCCATGGCGTGCTGTGGTGGCAGGGGCCGTGTGGTGACGTCGCACCAGCCCGCACGGCAACCCCGGGGCAGGCGTCGGGCGCGGTGCACCCCGTCGGCACCACTCGCCCGTACTGCCCATGGCTAACAACGCGGCGCAGGGAGAAACCGAACAGCGGGCGCCCACGCGGCGCGCGCGTGAGGCTGCGCGGGGATGGCGCGCAGGCCCCTGGGAGGGCGTGTGGGCGGTCTGCGGGAATACCTGTGACCGGCGGGACGCCGGCGGCGGGGCTACGTGGGACTCCGAGGGACTACGCGGGACTACAGGTGGGGGGCAGCCGAGGCGACGGGGAGGTTACCGGTGCCGGGACAGGAGCGACACGGGCGTCGTGTGGCCTGGCGCGCGGGGCCCGGTCATCGCCGGGCGACGACGGCCGGCGCCCGCGGGGACACGACGGTCGTGTTCACCAGGAATCGCTCGCCGTCGGGCGCCACGTCGAACGAGTGATACGGCGGGTAGGGGAAGCGCGTCTCGAAGAGCGGGACCGGGGCTTCAGCGGTGACGTCGTCCTGGCCGAGGGTGACCGCCGCGGCCATCAGGGAGCGGTCGGGTGCAATGAAGTAGAGCTCCCGGCCATCCCGTCTCCAGCGCGCGGCACTGCCGCCGCCTGTCGAGATGGCCCAGCGCCGGCCCGTGTCCGGAAACCGCATCACGTAGACTTCCGACCGCCCGGTGGTGCTCGCGCTGAAGGCGATCCAGCGGCCGTCGGGTGAGAACGTCGCCCAGTTCTCCGCGGCGCGTGTTCGCAGCAGCGCGGCGGGCTCGCGGGTGGTGTCGAGCGGCAGGGTCCAGATGTCGTTGCCGGTCACCGGGTGGTCGGTGACGACCAGCAGGTACTGGCCGTCCGGCGACCAGCTGACGGGCCAGACGCCCGTCGTGCCCGACAGGAGCTGTCGGCGCGACGCGTCGGCCGGAACGCGCGACCTCTGGGTGCACGACACGGAGAGCGGCGCACGGACGCGTCTCACCACCACCCCCGCCGACGAGAACTGGCTCGTCTGGTCGCCGGATGG
>JABFRY010000012.1 GCA_013140955.1 Acidobacteriota bacterium | reverse complement strand
CACCATCCTTGCCGAGGCCCCGGCCGGCGGCGCCCTGCCCGCGGAGGCGCCGGACCGGCCGCCCGAAGAAGTCTCGACCGGCGGCATCGTGTCCGGCCTTCGCGCCCTCAAGACGCGCAAGGGCGACCGCATGTGCGTGTTCATGCTGGAGGACGCCGTGGGCAGTATCGAGGTCGTCGTCTTCCCCGAGACCTTCCGGCAGCACGGACATCTGGCCGAGAACGGACGGATGGTCCTGGTTCGTGGCAAGCTGGAGCGCGACGACGAGACCGGCCGCATCATGGCCTCGGAGATCGTGCCCATCGAAGCCGTGGTCGAACGCCTGGCCAGGGCCGTGTCGATCTCGCTCTCCACGCCACCGCACGGGAAGGCCACGTTCGAGAAGCTGTGGGATGTGTTCTCGAGGCACAAGGGCGACCGGCCGGTCGCCTTCCATCTCGTCGTGCAGGAAGCCGATCGGCGCCTGCGCGTGCGGGTGGACGTGAACAACCAGATACGCGTCCGTCCCTCGGAGGGCCTCGTGGCCGCCGTGGAGGACATCTGCGGCGCGGGCTCGGTGAGCCTCCGGTGAGGCTGCCTCCGCTCACGCGACGACACGAGAGCTGACGATGCCACCAGACACGCTCGAGTTCGAAGAACCGATCGCCGTCCTTCTCAAGGAGGTCGAGGCGCTGTCGATGATGGAGTCCACGCCCGAGCGCATCCGGGAAATCGCGGCGCTCAACCGGCGCGTGGAGTCGATCAGGGGCGACCTGTACGCGAGGCTCACGCCGTGGCAGCGCGTCCTCGTCGCCAGGCATCCCGCCAGGCCCAGCGTCCTCGACTACGTGAACCGGCTGTTCACGGAGTTCACCGAGATTTACGGGGACCGCCGGTTCGCAGACGACCACGCGATCGTCACCGGCATGGCTCGCTACAAGGACCAGCCCGTGCTCGTGGTCGGGCACCACAAGGGCGGGCGCGACACGAAGCAGAAGATCTTCCGGAACTTCGGCTACGCCCGGCCCGAGGGCTACCGGAAGGCGCTGCGTGCGATGCGGCTCGCCGAGAAGTTCAGGCGTCCCATCATCGCGTTCATCGACACGCCGGCGGCGTATCCCGGCGTCGAGTCCGAGGAGCGCGGCATCTCCGAAGCCATTGCGCTCAACCTGCGGGAGATGTTCGCCTTGGAGGTCCCGATCCTGGTCGTCGTGCACGGGGAGGGCGGCAGCGGCGGCGCGCTGGGCATCGCGATCGGCGACCGGATCCTGATGCACGAGTTCGCCATCTACAGCGTCATCCCCCCGGAGGGCTGTGCCGCCATCCTGTGGCGCGACTCCAACCGGAAGGTCGAGGCCTCCGAGGCCCTCAAGCTCACCGCGCCCGACCTGATGGCGGTGGGCATCATCGACGAGATCGTGCCCGAACCGATTGGCGGCGCGCACACCAACCTCGACGCGGCGGCCTCGCTCCTCGACACGGCCCTCGACCGTGCACTGCGGACCGTGTCGGCGGTGCCGGCCGACGAGCGGCTCGATGCGCGGTACCGGAAGTTCCGGGCCATGGGCAGCGTCGGCATCATCGAACAGGGCGCATGATTCAGAAGATCTGGGAGTCGCGCCCCTACGACGACCCCTCGGCCCTTCGCCTCGCCGCCGAACTCGGCGTCTCGCCACTGACGGCCCGGCTGCTGTGCATGCGCGGTCTCGAGGAGCCCGAGCAGGCCCGACGCTTCCTGTCACCTGCCCTCTCCGACCTGCACGACCCGTTCGCGCTCGTGGACATGCAGGCGACGGTGGAGCGGATCTCCGGAGCCATCGCCCGGCACGAACGCATCGCCGTGCACGGCGACTACGACGTGGACGGCGTGACGTCGACTGTCATCCTCCGGCGCGCGCTCGAGCTGCTCGGTGCCGACGTCATCCACTTCATCCCCGAGCGGCTGCGCGACGGATACGGCCTGCAGCCGGCCTCCATCGAGCGGCTCCACGCGGAGGGCGTGCGACTCGTCATTTCCGTGGACTGCGGCATCCGTGGGGTGGAGGCGGCGGACCGTGCACGTGCACTCGGCGTGGATCTGGTCATCACCGACCACCACGAGCCCGATACGACACTTCCGCGGGCGCTGGCGGTCATCAACCCCAAGCGCCACGACTGCGGGTACCCCGACAAGAACCTCGCAGGCGTAGGCGTGGCCCTCAAGCTGGTACAGGCGCTCTGCATCCGCGCGGGCCGGGAGAGCTGGCTGCCGGCATTCGTCAAGATCGCCGCCATCGGCACCCTCGCCGACGTGGTGCCGCTCACCGGCGAGAACCGGGTCATCGCGAAGCTCGGTCTGGCGCTGCTGTCGAAGGGACCGCACCGCGTGGGCCTGCAGGCCCTCATCGACGTGTGCGGCCTGACGGGGCAGGAGATCGACAGCTACGACGTGGGTTTCGTGCTGGCGCCCCGTGTCAACGCAGCGGGGCGCATGAGCACGCCGGACATCGCGGCACGGCTCCTGCTCGCCTCGGATGAGTCGATGGCGGAGGAGGCGAGAGTCCTGGCCGGGCAGCTCGACGCGGAGAACCTGCGCCGTCGCCAGGAGGAGGCCGAGATCGTGGCCCGCGCCAGAAAGGCCATCGAGGCGGACCCCGACATCGGCGCCCGGTCCGTGCTGGTGGTGTGCGGTGAGGGCTGGCACCGGGGGGTCATCGGCATCGTGGCGTCCAAGCTCGTGGACGCGTTCCACCGCCCCGCCATCGTGCTGTCGATCGACGGGGAGGTGGCGCATGGTTCCTGCCGGAGCATCCCGACATTCGACATGCTGGCAGCCCTGGAATCGTGCGGCGGCCTGATGACGCGGTTCGGCGGCCATCGACAGGCGGCCGGCCTGACGATCGAGGCAGGCCGCATCCGTGAGCTGCGACAGGCCGTCAACGTCTGGGCCGACCGCCTCATCCAACCCGACGACCTGCGCCCCCGCTTGTGGCTCGACGGCCCGCTCCAGCTGCCCTCCATCGGGGCGCACGTCATGACCGAGCTGTCCACCCTCGCACCCTTCGGCGCCGGGAACCCGTCGCCCGTGTTCCACGCCAGCGGCGTCGAGGTGGTCGACGGCCCGCGGGTGCTCAAGGAGCGCCACCTCAAGATGTCCTTCCGACAGGAAGGCCGGGTCCTGCGCGGCATCGCCTGGCGGGCCGCGGAGCGTGAGGCCTTCGTGACGCAGCACCGCCGGGCCATCGACGTGGCCTTCTCGGTGGAGCAGGACAGCTGGAACGGCGAGCAGTACCTCCAGCTGTCGGTGGCCGACTTCCGGGCCCCTGTCTGACGGCCGGCCGGGGCAGGCCCTGGTCGACCGCGATGCTATCCTCAGTCGATGCACTGGCAGAAACGCGGCCGGCTGGTCGTAGGCCTGTTCGGCCTCGGCTGCGCGGCAGCGGTCTACCTCTCGATTGGGGAGCGCCCCGACCCCGTCGCGTCCGCGCCCCCCGAGCGCACGGACCCGGCGGCGATGATCGAGAGCACCGGCAACGTGGTGCAGCAGGTGCGAGGGCTCCGCCAGGAGTACCTCGTCGAAGCCGAGCGGCAGCTCACCTACGAGGGGGGCGCCGCCACGCTCTTCGGCGTGACCGTCACGCTGCGTGAACGGGCCGGGCGGGACTTCGTCATTTCGGGACGCCAGGCGCGGACCGGCCGCGATCAGCGCACGCTCGAGCTGACGGGCGACGTGCACATGGTGGGGAGCGACGGATTCGAAATGCGCGCCGAGGAGGCCAGCTTCACCGCCGACGACGGCATGGTCCGCGTGCCGGGGGCCGTCACGTTCGGCCGTGGCCTGCTGAGCGGCTCGGGCACCGACGTGTCCTACGACCAGCTGCACGACCTGCTGGTGATCGCGCACGCCTCGCGTGTGAAGCTCGAGCGGGAGGACGGTGGCGTGGCGACCGAGTTCACGTCCGACGGCGCCGAGTTCGACCGCACCATGCACCAGCTGCGGCTGTCGGGCGGTGTGGACACCCAGCGCGAGGACCACGCGCTGTCCTCCACGCGACTGGTGGCCGTCCTCGGTGACGACGACTCCCGGCTGTCGTCCATGTCGCTCCGCGGCAACTCCCGGGTCACGGCGACGACCGGCGCCCTCGAACGCCTGGTCGCCCGCGACATCGATCTCGGATACCGGGAGGACGGCGACACGATCGAACTGGCCCGGCTGACCGGCGACGCGTCGGCCGAATTGCGGGCCGACGGGGGACACGCGGCACGCGCCCTGACCGGGGAGATGATCTACTTCGAGTTCGCCCCGGACGGCCAGCCCACGCGGGCCGAGGCCACCGGTGGCATGCGGATGGTGCTGCCCGGCGGCGCTCCCGGCGCGGACCGCGTGGTCAGCGCCCGGCAGTTCGATGCGACGGGCAGGGCCGGCGACGGCCTCACCGACGCGCGCTTCGAGGACGACGTCGTGTACACGGAAGGCCGCCGCCAGGTGCGCGCGGGGGCGCTGACGATGACGCTCACGCCCGCTGGTGTCGGCATGGCCCGCTTCAGCGGCGACGTCGCCGTCGAGGACGGCAGTGTCCACACGACGAGCCCCGTCGCCGAGTACGATCCCGACGCGGGACGCCTCCGCCTGACTGGCACCGGCCGCGCGCGGCCGCGCGTGTCCGAAACCAGCGCGGACATCGAAGCCGATGTCGTGGACGTCGCGCTCGACACCCGGCGCATCCGCGCCACTGGTCGCTCCGTGACGACCCTGCGCGGTGGCGGGA
>JABFRY010000242.1 GCA_013140955.1 Acidobacteriota bacterium | reverse complement strand
GGTGCGCCGCGCGCAGCTCGCGCCACGACTCGACGTCGATGGTCGCCTGCAGCACGCCGGGGGATCGGCTCGGGTCGGACATGGGCGCCTGCGGGGGCGCGCCGCCGATCCGGATACGGCCGCCGCCCAGCACGATCCCTCCGGGACCCGCGAGCTGCGCGCGGCGCACCAGACCCGTGATCTCCAGCATGGTGCGGCTGCGTGCCTCGATCTCGTCGAGCAGCTTACGCTCACCCGCCATGCGGAACCGCCGCCCGGGCTCGATGTCGGAGCGCACCGTCTCGCCCTCGATACGGTCGCCGACGATGAACGTGCGGCCGCGGCTGCAGCCGGGAATCGAGATGCGTGCCGAGTCCGATGGCACCTCACGCTCCTGAGCCACCACGGAGACGATGCACAGGCACGTCACGACGCAGAGGGGCAATAGGCGAATCACGTTGCAGTCTCCTGCCGACAGGCGAGCGCGATCTTACCCCACGGCCTCCCCCACATTTTTCAGCGGCCCGCCACTTCTTCGGGCGCCTCCACCGAAAGCGCGGGGGACGCCCCTCACGAAGCCGCCGCCTGCGCGCCGTACGTATGCACGACAAGCCTCGTCTTTCCAAGTACTTGTCGCTATCCCCGTGCGCCTCATCCGTTCTGGCAGCGCCGTTGCTCTGCAGGGACGCATGAAGCACATGTCGATCAGGTTGAAGGATGCCGTTGCGGTGGCGCTGTGCGCGCTCGTCCTCGCACTCACCACCACCGCGGCGGACGCGCAGCGCCTCCCCCGGCTGGGTGCGCAGACAGGCGCCAGCCAGGCCCGCACGCCCGGCAAGGGCCCGGGCCGCACGCGGATGAGCGCGCAGCTCGAGCGCAGGCGCGCACGCGCCGAGGGCGGGTTCGTGGACGTCGTCGTGGCGTTCGAATCCAGCGTGGACGAGCAGGCGGCCGGCAAGGTCGGGGGCGTCAAGAAGCGCGGCTACCGGAAGCTGCCCTATCAGGCCATGCGCATCCCGGTGGCGGCGCTCGAACGGCTCCGCAACAACCCGAAGGTCCGCTTCATCGCGGAGGACGGCCTCGTCGCCGGCGCGAGCCAGGCGGCTCGCCAGACCATCAACTCGCCGGACATCGGCAGGCCCAACGTGAACAGCCAGTACGACGGCCAGGGCGTTCGCGTGGCGGTGCTCGACACCGGCGTGCATCCGCACGGCGACTTCTACAACACGCTGCTCGGCCAGTTCGACTTCGTCAACGGCGCCAACGGCCGGCAGACGTCGCTCAGCGACCAGTACGGGCACGGCACGCACATCGCGGGCATGATTGCCTCCGACGGCTGGTACTCGAAGAGCCAGAAGTTCCAGGGCGTCTCGAGCTACGCGAGCGTGGTGTCGCTGCGCGTGTTGAACGACATCGGTCAGGGCCGCGTGTCGGACGTGATTGCGGCGCTCGACTGGGTGCTGGACGTGGGCCGGCCGCAGTACAACATCCGCGTCATCAACCTGTCGCTCGGCAAGGCCATCGAGGAAGCGCAGGAAGACGATCCGCTGGTGCAGGCGGTGAACCGGGTGTGGGACGCGGGCGTGGTGGTGGTCGCCGCCGCGGGCAACTACGGCACGTTCGGCCACGGCACGATCACCAGCCCCGGCAACTCGCGCAAGGTGATCACGGTCGGCTCGATCACCGACAACGGCACGGGCAACAACTTCTCGGACGACTACGTCTCGACCTTTTCCTCGCGCGGGCCCACGGCCTACGACCACGTGATGAAGCCCGACCTGCTGGCCTCCGGCAACAAGGTGGTGGCCCCGCTCGCCCCCGGCTCACTCCTCAGCCTCCTGCTGCCGCTGAACGTGGTCACCGGACGCAGCTTCACGCACAAGTACCTCACCCTCTCGGGTACCAGCATGGCCACCGCGGAGGTCACGGCCACCGTGGCGCGGATGCTCGACAAGGAACCGTCGCTCACGCCCGCCACTATCAAGGCCCGGCTCATGAAGACCGCGCGGAAGGTGTCCGGTGACGCCATGAGCACGGGCGCCGGGGTCCTCAACGTGGACGGCGCGATGAACGCGACAGGGCTCGTCAACGGGCCGGACGCCCTGTCACCGCTCGTGCGCCTGTCCGAGGACGGCCGGCGCGTCTACATCGAGGACACGGCGGCGCTGTGGAACAGCCCCGAGTGGTCGGCCTCGTATCTCTGGTCCGACGGCTACCTGTGGTCGGACGCCTATCTGTGGTCCGACGGCTACCTCTGGTCCGATGCGTATCTGTGGTCGGACGGGTATCTCTGGTCCGACAGCTACCTGTGGTCGGACAGCTACCTCTGGTCGGACAGCTATCTCTGGTCCGACGCGTATCTGTGGTCCGACAGCGTGGGCGCCGTCTCGGCCGACTCTCAGGACCCTGGAGAGATCGACATCCCGGTCGTGCCGGCCACCGAGTTCGTGGAGGGGCGGTAATGGCCACGAGGCTGGCACACCGTCCCGGCCCTCGTCCCGCGCGCAGGCTGCAGCAGGCCTGGAGCCTGCTGCGGATCACGGCCCGGGTCTACGCCGACCACCTCGAACGTCGCCTTCGGCTGGGCACGCAGTTCGGGTGGCACGGGCTCGAACCGATGCGCAGCGGCAGGACCCTCCGATGAGCGCCGTCGGCCTGTTGCGGCCCGCGGGGACGACGGCACCGCCCTCGCAGACACCCGCAGTGCCCCTCTGGTGGCTGGAGGGCACGCTGGTGACACAGCCCCGGGTCGCCCGCGAGCGCAGCGCCGCAGGGACGGGACACCAGGGCTAGAAAGACCCCACATCTTCGGCGTGCGCGGTGTGCCCCGAAGATGTGGGTCAAGGTGTCGAGCCCGGTGACGATTACGCCAACGGATGAGTCCGTTCGTCGAATCACTCACCGAGAACGTGCAGACGGCGCTGGAGCGGGCCGGGGCGCTGTGCGCGTCGGTGTTCGTGGCCACGCCCTGGAACGACGCGGCCCCGGGCATCCTCGTGCAGGTCGGGGAAGGCGCGCCGGTGCCCGAGCTGGCCGGCCTCGACGAGGCCATCGCCTTCACCCGTCGCACGCTGGCCTCCGGCGACACGCTGTCGGCGGCCACACTCCCGGCCTGCCTGACGAGCGAGGCGCCCGAAGGATGCCTGATTCCCATCCCGCTGCTGGCCACCCTGTGGCCGAAGCTCGCGAGCCAGCCAGGTGGCGCCGGCGCGCTGCGGCGGCTCGCCGACCGGAGCGGATCACGGCCGGTCGCCGGCTGGATCGGTCTCCGGTTTCCGGACCGGACGTGGTGGAAGGGTCTCGACCGCGGGCACTCGGAGGTGGTGGACCTCGCCGGGGCGCTCGCCGCCACCTACGTGTCGCTCTACGGGATCCTCACCGACCCGGTCACCGGCCTGCCGGGACGGGGCGAGTTGTACGGGACGCTGCGGGCCGAAATCGAACGGGCACGACTGCGCGGCCTGCCGTTCTCGCTGCTCTTCGTCAACCCCAGCGGCCTCGACGAGACCAACGCCCGTCTGGGCCGCCGGTCGGGCGACGCCCTGCTGCGTGAGTTCGTGGAACACCTGCACGCTACCCTCCGTCGGGCCGACACGGTGATGCGTTACGGCGGCGCGGTCTTCGCGCTGCCGCTTGGCGACGTCACCGCCGAGGGCGCCCGCCTGGTGGGCGAGAAGCTGTGTCGCACGGTGCGGGACCACGCCTTTCTCGACGGCACCGTGGGACTGCACTGCTCGGTGGGCATCGCGGCGCTCGATCCGGCCGATCCGGTCGGACTCGAGCCCCTCGACCTGATTCGTCGCGCCGACCAGGCCCTGTCCGTGGCGCGCCGGGCACCGGGAGGCGCGGTGGTGCTCTGGCAACCGGACGGACGCGTCGCCCGGGCCGAACACCTCGATCGCCTGCTCGGCATCTTCACGGGCCAGGCCGAGCGCGACTATCGCAACATGGGCCTGCTCTGGGAAGTGCTGCAGGCGCTCTCGGTGGCGCAGGGTACCGCCGGCCTGGCCCAGGCGGTGGTCGAACGGATGGGGACCCTGCTGGCGCCATCGAAGGTCGGGCTCTTCGTGTCGGGCAAGGACGCGCTGCAGCTGGTCGCGGGGCTGGTGCGCGGGCCAGGCGGCATGGTCCGGCTCGAGGCCGACGCGCTGACCGGGGACGAGCGGGCGCTCAACGAGCGGGCCTTCGACGCACGGGCCACGAGAACGCTCGAGGCCGATCCGGCGCCCTCCTCCAGCGCTGACGTGCCGCGGGGCCACACGGCCACGGCCGTGCCGCTGCTGGCGGGCGAGCGCGCGCTCGGCACGCTCTTCCTGGTGGGAGACGCCGACACCATGCGCCTCGATGCCAGCGATGCGCCCCTGCTGAACGGCGTGGCCGCCCAGCTCGCGCTGGCCCTCGACCGGGAGCAGCTGTCGGAGCGACAGCGGGCGCTCGACGCGCAGCAGCAGACGCAACTGCGGGCGGAGCTGCACTCGTTGCGGCACGCCCTGCAGCAGGCGCGGTTCGTGTTCCGCTCGCAGGTGATGTCCGATCTCCTCGCCACCTGCCGGCGCGTCGCCGGCACCGACACGACGGTGCTGATCACCGGCGAGAGCGGCACGGGCAAGGAGATGCTGGCACACACCCTCCACCAGCTGAGCCCCCGCCGGGCGAAGCCGCTGGTGATCGTCGACTGCGGGGCCATCCCGGCCTCGCTCATGGACTCGGAACTCTTCGGACGAGAGCGCGGGGCCTACACCGGTGCGCAGCAACGCGCCGCGGGCCGCCTGGCCCAGGCCGATGGCGGCACGGTGTTCCTCGACGAGATTGGCGAGCTGCCGCTCGAGGTCCAGGCCAAGCTCCTGCGCTTCGTGCAGGAGAAGACCCTGACCATGGTCGGCGGCACCCGGTCGCAGCGCGTGGACGTCCGCATCATCGCGGCGACCAACCGCGACCTCGAGCAGGAAGTGCGCGAGGGCCGATTCCGTGAGGATCTCTTCTACCGCCTCAACGTGGTGCGGCTGCGCATCCCTGCGCTGCGCGAGCGGCCGGACGATGTGCTCTTCCTCGCCAGGCACTTCGTGGAGTCGATGGCCCTCCAGTACCAGAAGCCCCTGCGTGGCCTGCACCCGGATGCCGAGCAGATCATCGCCGGGCACCACTGGCCGGGGAACGTGCGCGAGCTGCAGAACACCATCCTGCAGGCGGTCGTGCTCGCGGAGGGCGAACTGCTCACGCCAGACGACTTCCGCCTGATCGACGAGGCCCGTTCGCGCCTCGAGGCCCACGCGGCACCTGGGACGGCTGGCGCTGCGCCCGTCGTCCCCGCACACGCCGGCTCGGGACTGCCATTGGCAGCACCAGCGGCGGTACTCCCCTCGGCGCCAACATCGGCCCTGACATCAGCCCCGACCTCGCCGCTGGCCGCTGCCCCCCCGTCGCACGACCCTTCCGGCTTCGACGAGGCCTGGCGGGCACTGGAACGCGAACTGGCCGTGGCCGTGACACTGGCCGCCGACGGGAGTGCCCCGGTCGGCCCCCCGCTCGGACGGTGGTTGAGTCGCGACCTCGTGCTCGAGGCCTTCGAGCAGAGCGGGCGCGTCCTGGCGCGGGCCTCGGTGCTGGCCGGCCTGCCGGATACCACGTTCGCCCGCCGCCTGCGCCAGGCCGAGTCCGAGGCGGCCACGACTCGGACCGTGGAGTCGTGGGAGGGTGTGCGCGTGGCCATCGGGGCCGTCCTGCGCGCCGCCGATCGGCCCGCCGCCAATCTCGTGAGCCTCGCCGACGACCTGCTGCTCGGTCTCGTCGTCGGACGGGTGCCCTCGAAGGTGTCGCACGCCGCGTCGCTGATGGGCATCTCTCTCCCGACCATGAAGCGCCGGCTCGAGGGACGGGCAGCGGCCACCGTGCACGTCACGACATGACGACCTGTCCAGCAGCCCCGTACCGACGGGCGACTCGCGCGCGGCCGGCAGGCGTCGTCCTCGTGGCCCTGCTGATCGGGCTGGCCCTGCCGGCCCCGGCCGGCGCGGCGACCCGTCCGCTACGCTTCGATCGGCTCTCCCTGCAGGATGGGCTCTCGCAGACCACCGTCCTGACGATCTTCCAGGATCGGCAGGGGTTCATCTGGCTCGGGACCGAGGACGGCCTGAACCGCTTCGACGGGTACCGCTTCACCGTCTTCAAGCACGACCCGGACGACCCCGGCTCCATTCCAGGCGATGCGATCTGGGACATTGCCGAGGACCGCGATGGTGGGCTCTGGGTCGCCACCGAACAGGGGGGCCTGGCACGCTGGGACCGCACCAGCGAGCGCTTCACGGCCTTCCGGCACGATCCGAACCGATCCGAGTCGCTCGCCAGCGACTCGACGCGGGCGCTCGCCATCGACGAGGCCGGCATGATCTGGGTCGGGTTCCTCGACGAGGGCCTGGACCGGCTCGACCCGTCCACGGGCCGCGTCGTGCACCTGCCCGCGGAGACCCAGGCGGACGGGCAGCCCCGCCGACGGGCGGTGTACGCACTCGCCACGGATGGGACCGGCACGCTGTGGGTCGGCTCCGACGACGGTCTCGACCGCGTCGACACGACGACGCTGACCGCCACGGCCATGCCCCTCGAGGCCCCGCGCGTGCGCGCCCTGCATCTCGGCTCCACCGGGCAGCTGTACCTCGGCACGATGGCCGACGGCCTCATCGAGTTCACGCCGCGCACGGGTGCCACCAGGCGGTTCCGGCACGCCGCCGGCGACACCACCTCCCTGTCGCACGACGAGGTCCGGGCCATTCGCCGGGCGGACGGCGGCGGCTTGTGGATCGGCACGGCCGAAGGACTCGACCTGTTCGACGCGGCGCGCGGCACCTTCGACCACTACCGGCACGATCCGAGCGATGCCGACAGCCTGTCCGACGACTACGTGATGGCGCTCTTCCGCGATCGGGGCGGCATCATGTGGGCGGGGACACGCTTTGGCGGCGTCAGCAAGTGGGACACCTCCACCTGGCGCTTCGGCCGGACCGCGGTGGCCGCCCCGGGTGAACCGGGTCTGTCGGAGGGTCAGGTCACGGCGTTCGCGAAGGAGCCGGAAGGCGATCTGTGGGTCGGTACGTTCGGCGGAGGCGTGCATCGCTTCAACACGCGCACGGGTGCCGTCACGCACTACCGGATGTCCGAGTCCGCTGGCGGGCTGTCCGACGACCGGGTCACGGCCCTGCTCATCGACCGGCGGAGCCGCGTGTGGGTGGGCACCTACCAGGGTGGCCTGAACCGGCTGGACCCTGGGGGCATGGAGTTCACGCGATACGTCCATGCGGCCGACGACGCACGGACGCCGAGCGCGGCCGGCATCATGTCGCTGCACGAGGATCGGCGAGGCCGCATCTGGATCGGCACGTTCGGCGGAGGGCTCAACCGGTACGAAGAAGCCACCGACGACTTCGTCCGCTACCCCGTCTCGCAGGTCGCCCCGAGAGTCACCGGCCTGGCCGACGATCGGCTCGGCGGGCTGTGGGTGAGCACCGATGGCGGCGGCCTCTATCGCCTCCCGGCCGATGGCCGTCCTCCGCGCCGCTTCCCGGGCGGTGCGCCGGGCGCGCTGCTGCCGACCGCCTCGCTCACCACGGTCCATGCCGCGGAGAACGACGATATCTGGCTCGGCACGCGGGGCAATGGCCTCGTGCGCCTGCGCAACTGGTCGGGCGCCAACCCTGCCGTCACCGTCTACAGCGAGAAGGACGGACTGACCAACGACGTCGTGTACGGCGTGGAGCCGGACGCACGGGGCAACCTGTGGCTGAGCACGAACAACGGACTCTTCCGCTTCAACCCCGCGGACGGGTCCTTCACGGCCTTCGGCCCCGAGGATGGCCTTCAGGCGGCCGAGTTCAACTTCGGGTCGCACTACCGGGACCGCAAGGGCCTGCTGTACTTCGGGGGCATCGCCGGCTTCAATGCCTTCGACCCCGCGGCCATCCGTCCGGCGGCGTCGGCGGCGCCCATCGTGCTGACGTCGGTGCTCAAGTTCAACCGGCCCGTCCCCCGCGGGGAGATGCCGTGGGACACGTCAGGCGTGCAACTCGGCTACGAGGACTCGGTCGTGACGTTCGAGTTCGCGATGCTCGACTACGCGGCGCCGGGGCGCAACCGCTACCGCTACCGCCTGGACGGCTTCACCGACGACTGGATCGAACTCGGTCCCGAGCGGCGCATCACGTTCACCAACCTCGACTCGGGCCGCTACGCCCTGCAGGTGCAGGCCGCCACGCCCGGAGGCCCGTGGAGCGCCCAGGGCCTGTCGGTGTCGGTGGGCGTGGAGCCTCCACCCTGGAAGCAGTGGTGGGCCTACGCGATCTACGCGGCGATGTTCGCCGCCGGACTCGTGGCGCTGAACCGGGAGCGTCAGCGGCGCCGGCAGCGCGAGGTCGACTACCGGAACCAGCTCGAACGCGAAGTCGCCGAGCGCACGCAGCAGCTGGCGGAGCGGGCCGACGAACTGCAGCGCCTCAACGAGCAGCTGTCCGAAGCGAGTCTCTCGGATTCCCTGACCGGCATGCGCAACCGCCGCTTCCTGTTCGAGTACGTGGGGCAGGAGATGAAGGCCGTGCGCCGACGGCTGGGCGACGCCCGCCAGCGTGGTCAGGCCGCCGAGCACGCGGCGGTCTTCATGCTGGTGGACCTGGATCACTTCAAGACGGTCAACGACACCTACGGGCATCTCGTGGGCGACGAGATCCTGATCGAGATGACCAGGCGCCTGCGCGGCATCACGCGCGAGTCCGACCTGCTCATCCGCTGGGGAGGCGACGAGTTCCTGCTGGTGACGCGCGATGCTGACCCGGAGGCCGCCGCCCGCATGGCCGAACGCGTGAGACAGACGCTCGGCGCCGAGCCCATCGTCACACGGTCCGGCCTGTCGCTGCCCGCGAGCTGCACCGTGGGCTTCGCGTGCTTCCCCTTCCTGCCGGACCATCCCGAGGCCGGGGACTGGGAGGACACGATCGGCCTGGCCGACCTGGCGCTCTATGCGGCCAAGCGCACGTCGCGCAACACCTGGGCGGGCGCGCTCCGCACGGAGAAGACACCGCGCATCTTCCAGGACTTCCTGCACGCCTCGGTAGAAGGCCTCGAGGCCGAGGGCCTGGTCGAGTTCCGCCGCTCCGGCGCGCCGAAACCGTCCGCCGACCGGGCCGCCTGACCGGGGCCCGCCCGGCGGGCCACGCGACGCGACGGTCAGCGCCAGCAAGCGGTGCGTCCCGGCGCGGAACTCGGGCTCGATCCGACATTCCGCGCCGACGCGCACACGGCCTCGCCAGCTGGCGCGCTGCCGCGCTTCGGTGTCGCACTCGATCCCAGTCCGACGTGCGCGCGGCGTGACGGCGGCAGTCTGGAAAACGATGCGCCAGGGGAGGAACCGAAGCCCCTGGCGCATCGTTTTCCCACGGCGTCGCGCCGGAGGACCGGGATGGAGTGCGACACCGACGCGAAAATCGCGCTACGGCAGGAGCGACGCGATGTCGTACGCCTCGAGCCGGTTCTCCTGCATGTGCGGCACGATCAGCACGCCGTCGGCGAAGGCAATGTCGGCCGTACCCGGCATGAACTGACGCAGCAGCTGGCTCTCGCCCGACGCCGACACGTGGCGGATGGTGCCGGCGTTCCAGTCCGAGACGATGTAGCCGCCCCGGCCGTCGCTCTCCAGGCCGTCGGTGTTGCCGAAGGGCTCGGGCGTGATGAGTGTCTTCGTCTTCGAGGCCAGGTCCAGCGCGAACAGCCGACCCGGCACCGACGTGCTGAAATCCGGGTTCGGCTTGCCCCAGCCGCCCACGATGAGGCGGCCGCCGTCCACGAGCAGCCCGTTCGGATACTCCAGTTCCTCACCCTCGGCGAAGACCGAGACCGTGCCGTTGCTCAGCGCGAAGATGCGGCTGGCCAGCATGTCGGAGACGTACACCGTGCCGTCGGGGCCCACCGCGACGTCGTTCAGGAACTGGGCGCCCTCCACGGTGACGCGCGACGTCACCTCCCCGGTGGCCAGGCTGATGCCCAGCACCTCGTCGAGGTCGGCCACCCAGAGGGTGCCCTCGTGACTGCGGAGCCCCTTGGGGGCATTCAGGCCCGTGACGAAGTCGGCGGCGTCCATCGTGCCGTCGGGACGCAGCCGCACGATGCGGCCATTGCCGTCGCGTCCGTCGGGCGCGCCGGCAATCTGCGAGCTGTAGATGACGCCGGTGTCCGGGTCCACATAGACGCTCTCGGGCGTCTCGATGCCCTCGGTCACGGCCCATCCGGCCGACACGGAGGCAGGCGCCGATGCGGCCGGCGTCTCAACGGCCGGCTCCTCGGCCGGTGCCGTACTGTCGGGCGCACCGCACGCGGTCACCACCGTTACGACGCCCGCGCAGCAGAGCAGCGCGGCTCCCTTGACCTTCCACCAGTCACGATGCATGTACGACTCCTTCACGCGATATACACGGCGGCGCCGCCGCGAGCGCATGCCCACGGTCGAAGGGGTCGCCGTGATGGCCCGTCGCGCGCCAGGCCACCGGGAAACGAGGAAGAACCGCGGATCAGCCCCGGCGCGTGCGGCCCACGCGCCCGCGCGAGCCCGCAGTCACGCCCATCTGCGATACCAGGCCGACGATGCCGAGCGCCACCCAGGCCACCGGCACCCAGTCCCGGCCCGGTGACGGCGTCAGCGGATACAGCACCCAGATGTCGTCGTTGACCGCGGCGAATGCCTGGCGATCGATGAGCACGAGGGCGCCGAGGATGATCATCCAGGCGCCGGCGAACGCCGTGCCGACGATGATCACGTAGCGCTGCAGGTACATGGCGAGCAGGGCGCCGGCCAGCGCACAGCCAGCGACGGCCAGCAGCGACGGGTCGCCGCCGCCCGCGGTGAACGCGATGTTGGCCACCACGGCGCCGATGCCGGCACCGACGAGCGCCACCCCCACGAAGTAGGCGCCGATCAGCAGGCCTGCGCCCACCAGCCCTCCGACCAGACCCGCCACGATCATCGGCGTTGTCTGGTCGCCGCCGAAGAACGAGCTGGCCAAGAGCGCGCCGACGATGAACCCGACGAGCGCGAGGACGATCCGGAACAGGCGATGGCCCGCGAAGCAGGCCAGCAGGCCGCCCACCAGGACCAGTACGGCAACCGGCAGCTCGAAGGTGACCGGCAGCACTAGAGCTCGCGACGTCCTTCCATCGCACGGGTCATCGTGATCTCGTCCGCGTATTCGAGGTCGGATCCGACCGGAATGCCCATGGCGATGCGCGTGACGCGGATGCCGAGCGGCTTGAGGAGCCTGGCCAGGTAGAGCGCGGTCGCCTCGCCCTCGACCGTGGGACTGGTGGCGAGAATCACTTCCTCCACGGTGCCGCCGGCGACGCGCTCGAGCAGACCCGCGATCTTGAGGTCGTCGGGACCCACGCCCTGCAGGGGCGAGAGCGTGCCCATCAGCACGTGATACAGGCCGCGGAACTCGCGCGTCTTCTCGACGACCGCCACGTTCTGCGGCTCCTCCACCACGCAGATCTGCCGGGCGTTCCGTTCGGTGCTCGTACAGAAGGCGCAGGGATCCACGTCGGTGATGTTGTTGCAGACCGTGCAGTAGGTCACGCGGTCCTTCACATCACGGATCGCCGCGCACAGCCGTTCCGCATCCTCGCGCGGATTGCGCAGCAGGTGAAAGGCCAGTCGCTGCGCGCTCTTCGCGCCGATGCCGGGCAGGCGCTGCAGCTGCTCGATGAGGCGGGCGATCGGCTCGGGAACGGTGCTCGGCGCCACGTGGGTCCGCGTCAGGAAAGGCCGGGCAGCCGCAGGCCGCCCATGAGCCCGGTGACCGACTGTCCGAGCTGCTCGTCCACCCGGCGCTGGGCATCGTTGACGGCCGCGACGATCAGGTCCTGCAGCATCTCCACGTCGTCCTTCGATACGACCTCCGGGTCGATGCGCAGCGACAGGATCTGCTTGCTGCCGTTCATCACCACCGTCACCATGCCGCCGCCGGCGGTGGCCTCGACGCGAGTCTCGGCCATCTGCCGCTGCAGCCGTTCCTGCATCTCACGCGCCTGCTGCATCATCGCCTGGATGTCCATCTGCGCTAGACCTCCTCGACGTCCTTGATTTCGGCCGGGAATACCTCGAGCACGGCCTGCACGGCCGTGGACGACAGCGCCTCGGCCTTGAGGTCGCGGCGCGGACCGGCGGGGCCGGCTTCCGGCGTGTCCCGCTCCACCTCGGCGGCGGCATCGGCGGCCGACGGCCCCTCGGCCTGCACGGCCGTCACCTGCACCTTCCGGCCAGCGAGTCGCTCGGCTGCCGCCTCGAGCCACGGGCGCGTCTGGTCGAACTGTCCGCGCAGCGCACGGTGCGCGGGCAGGAAGGTAAACGTCACCTGGCCCTCGGCGACCTCGATCCGCTGCGCCTGCGCCACGACCGTGTTGTAGAAGAACCCCTTGCCCGCACGAATCTCGGCCAGCAGGGCATCCTTGAGCGCACCGCCCTGGACACCGCCGCCCTGGACGCCACCGCCCTGAGGCACACCGCCCTGTGCGCCGCCACCCGCGGCGGGTCGCGGCTCGACACCGGACGACGGGGCGCGCGACGGCTGCCCCGCGCGAGCCCGCACGGATGCCGACCCTCCGGACGCCCCTGCAGAGGACGCTGCGCCTGACCCTGGCCCTGACCCTGGGCCCGTGCCTGCGCCGGCTTCGCCCGCTGGGGTCGTTGAGGGTCTCATGGGCGCGGAGGCCGATGTCGCGGGGGGCACCGCGGGACCGCGTGCCCCGGGGGCCGGCCGGACCACGGTCCTGCCCGTCGCGGCTGTCGGCAACGCGGCGGCACCAGCACCCGGAGACGGGCGTTCGATGCGGCCCGCTCCCGGAGCTGCCCCGCTTCCCAGCTGCTCCAGGAGCTCGGTGAGCGGCACCAGCTTGCGCAGGTGCATCCACCGCAGGAGCACCATCTCGAAGTGATAGCGCGGATGCGAGGCGCTGCGGATCTCTTGTTCGGCACGCGCCAGCACGTCGAAGGCGCGCAGCAGATCCTCCCGGGAAAACTGCGTGGCCAGCGCCGCCAGGCGACCGCCGTCGCCGCCGCCCACGTCGGGGTCGCCGGCACGGGCAGGATCGATCGACACGACCATGAGGTCGCGGACCAGGCGCGCGAGTTCGCGACACACGAGCCGCAGGTCGTGTCCCGACTCGACCGCCCGATCCGCGATCGCGAAGGCCCCCGACGCATCCTCGGCGACCACGGCGTCGATGACGTCGAACAGCAGGTCGCGCCCCACCAGGCCGAGCACGGTGGAGACGTCGTCCTCGGTGATGGCGGCGCCCGCGAACGCCATCACCTGGTCGAGGGCGCTCTGCGCGTCGCGCATGCTCCCTTCCGCGGCGCGCGCGATGAGCGCGAGCGCGGCGTCGCTCACGTCCAGCGTCTCCGCATCGGCAATGCGCCGCAGCTGCGCGACGATCAGCCCGCTCGGGATGGTGCGGAACTCGAACACCTGCGACCGCGAGAGGATCGTGTCGGGAATCTTGTGCAGCTCGGTCGTCGCCATCATGAAGACGACGTGAGGGGGCGGCTCCTCGATGGACTTGAGCAGGGCGTTGAACGACGAGCCGGAGAGCTGGTGCACCTCGTCGATGATGAACACCTTGTACCGGTCGCGCACCGGCATGATCGAGAGGCCGGCAATCACCACCTCGCGGATGTTGTCCACGCCGGTGTGGCTGGCCGCGTCGATCTCGAGGACGTCGATGTCGCGCCCCTGCGCGATCTCCTGGCAGGCGTCACAGGTCCCGCAGGGGTCGGCCGTGGGCCCCTGCACGCAGTTGAGGGCGCGCGCCAGGATGCGTGCGGTCGTGGTCTTGCCGCAGCCGCGCGAGCCGGCGAAGACGAAAGCATGCGCGATACGGCCGCTGGTGAGGGCGTTGCGCAGCGTGCGCGTGACCGCGTCCTGCCCGACGACATCGTCGAAACGCTGGGGGCGCCACTTCCGCGCAAGAACCTGGTAGGACATCGGATACGGGGAATCGTGGAGAGAAGACCGGTGAGCCCCACCGCGACCCGGTGCACCTGCGGCACACCCCAGGGACTACTTAGCGCTGCTGCCTTCCGGCCCTGACGCGGTTCGCAGGCTGAAGTTGCACAGGGTCCGGGCCGCGATGCGGCTCACCGAACAAGCAGTCTACCGTGCGGCCAGACCTGACACAAGGACCGGACACAGGCGCCGCGCCCGACCGGACACAGGCGCCGCGCCTGCCCGCAGACACGGGCCGCGCCTGCCCACACACACGGGCCGCGACCGGCCCTGCCGGCTCAGGCCAGGAGGCGCCGCCCGAGGGACGCATACCGCTCCACGGCCCCCACCAGGTCGTCGATGGCGAGGTGCTCGTCGGCCGTATGCGCCACGTGGATGGATCCGGGGCCCAGCAGGAGCGGCGTCCCCCAGTTGGTGAGGTTCGGCACGTCGGTCGAGTAGGAGAACACGTCGGTATCGAACCCCGGCACGGTGTGCAGCCGGACGGCCGGAATGTCCATGACGTGCTCGACCGTCACCAGGCCGCTCACCACGTCCAGCGCCTCGAGGACGGGACCTGCCTCCCCCACCGTCCGGAACATCAGCTCGGCCGTGGCGTGCGGCGAGATGACATTGGGGGCCACGCCGCCCTCGATGAGGCCCACCGAGTAGTGGGTGCGGCCGAGCACGGGGTCCTCCGGCAGCGCCACGCCCCGAATCACCATCAGCGCGTCGAGGAGCTTGTCGATGGCCGACACGCCCAGGTGCGGAAACGCCGAGTGCGCCGCCCGCCCTTCGGCTCGCAGTCGCACCCGCAGGACGCCCCGGTGCGCGGCGCCGAGCCGGTTCTCCGTGGGCTCGCCATTGAGCAGGTACCGCACCCCGGCGGGTGCACTGGCGTTGGCGAACTGCGCGCCGTCGCTGCCCCGCTCCTCGCCCACCACGAAGAGCAGGCCCAGGTCGTCCACCCCCTCGGCCCGCAGGCGCTCGGCGGCCGCCACCTGGGCGGCGAGGATGCCCTTGGCATCACAGGCGCCCCGGCCAAAGAGCAGTCCGCCCTCGACCCGCGACGGGAAAAACGGCGGCACGCAGTCGTAGTGCGTGGAGTAGACCAGGCGCGGCACCCCGGCCAGGGTGGCGAAGACGTTGCGCCGGCCCGGGGTGACCTCCTGTTCGGTCACTGTCTACCCCAGGGCACCGAGCTGCCGGGCCAGCCAGACACCCGCCTCGCCTTCCCGCCCGGTCGTGGAGTCGATGTCCACGAGCGCACGCGTGAAGGCGAGGCGGGTGT
>JABFRY010000320.1 GCA_013140955.1 Acidobacteriota bacterium | reverse complement strand
GTCGAGGGCCGCGTCGAACGCCGCAAGGTCGCGCACCGTCGAGACGGCCCCGGTCGCGGCATCGACCGTGCGCGGCCCGTCGGTCCGGATGGCCCGGCCGCTCCGGTCCACTCGATACGACGTGGCCAGGCGACCCAGCACGGCCTGGTACCGCGCGAGGGTGGCGCCATCGGCCGTGCCGGCCAGGTCGCGCCCCATCACCGAATCGAGCATTCCGGCAGGATGGAAGACGCGCTCGGCGACGGCCGCCCGGATGGGCAGCCCTGTGCATCCCTCGAGCACCCGCGTGAGCAGGCCGAAGCGCTCGGGCGCGTACTGGAACCTGCCGCGTTCCGCGTGGGCCAGCAGCGCGGACACGGACGGGCCAGGCGGCGGAAGCCCCGGGATCCAGCGCCGCACCGTGTCTTCCACGCTGAGCATGCCCGCATCGCGGCACTGCATGAGCGCGGCGGCGGAGAGGGCCTGCGTGAGGTCGAAGATCGGGTAGGGCGTGGCCGGCGTGGCCGGCAGCTGCCGATCGATGTCCTTGACGCCGAAGCCCCGCTCCCACACCACGCGGCCATCCTGGACGATGGCGGCCGAGAGGCCCGGAATGCCGGAGGACTGGCGAAGCGAATCGGCGTAGCGCTCGAACAGCGAGAACGCCAGGTTCTGCCCGGACGCCGGAGCGGCCAGCAGGAACGTCAGCGTCACGAGCACGGCCGGGGGGAAGTACCTCGCTCGCATCAAGGGCTGCAATCTCAGCCGGAATCATAACATCCGTGGATCGGTTTCCACCGTTGCCGGCCCGCGTCGGCGCGCAGTGAACGTGGTAGAGTGCTGCGCAGCCTCGTGATGCACTGTGCGCACCTCCCGGCCTGCCGACCGACGAAGGCCCGACTGGTCCTGGCGCTCGCCGCAGCGCTCGCCGTTGGTGGTCTCAGCCTCGACGCCGCCTCCTTCCGCATCTCACCGCTCGCCCGCGACGGCTCGGTGCTGGTCTCCTTCAGCTTCGACGACGGCTACACGCAGCAGGTGCACGACGCCATCTGGAGCGGCCTGCGCACCACCTTCACCTACACCGTGGATCTGCGCCTCGAGGTGCCGGCCTGGATCGATCGAACCATCGACTCGACCGTGGTGAGCAACGTGGTGGAGTACGACAACCTGACGCGTCGCCACACGCTCATCCGGATCATCGACGGGCGCGAAGACTCCCGGCTGGTCACCGACGACGAAGCCGAGGTCCGGGCGTGGATGACCTCGTTCGAGCGCCTCGCGCTCTTCCGCACCTCGCTGCTCGAGCCCAATCGCGAGTACTACGTTCGGGTCCAGGCCACGGCGCGCCCGCGAAGCGGCGGCTCGTTGTGGCCCTGGGAGAGCGGCCTGTCGGGCCAGGCCAAGTTCCTCTTCCTCCCCTGAGCCGGCCCGTCCTGGGCCCGCCTCAGCGCTGCCTCAGAGCCCGCTCAGGGCCCGCCTCAGAGCAGCTCGGCGATGCGCTCGGCCGGTCGCGCCAGAATCGCGCGCGACCCCTTTTCCACAATCGGCCGCTGCAGCAGCTCCGGATGCTCGACCAGCAGATCGAGCACCTCCGACTCCGACAGCGATCGCCGGGCGAGTCCCAGCGTGCGGTACACCGGCTCGGTGGTCCGGAGCAGGTCGCGCGGGGGCACGCCGAGCTTGCGGAGCAGCCCCTGCAAGGTGGCCCTGGGGATGGGATCGACGAAGTAGTCCACGGTGTCGAAATCCACGCCCGCCTCGGTGAGCGCGGCGTGCACCCGGCGGCAGGTCGTGCAGGTGGGCTTCTGGTACACCGTGATCCGGGGGCTCGGCATGGCGGAGTATTCTACGGGAACCGCGCGACGGAATCCTTCCCGCCCGGCTCGAAACCTGTATAGGATCGCGCAGCGTGCATCCAGACCTCGAAGAAGCCCTGCATTTCCACAAGTCGATCGTCGCAGAAGGCGGGAAGGCGCTCGTCGGGTACGACACGGCGAAGGCGCTGGCCAACGTCGTGCTGCTCTCGGAGATTCCGACCACCTACGACAAGAAGGAGAACCGGCAGGTCAACGCCGGCAATCTCCTGCTGCGCGGCGTCCCCGGCGTCGGCAAGACGTTCTTCGGGGTCATCCTGGCGGCGATCAGCGATGCCAAGTTCGCCAGGCTCCAGGGACGTGCCGACCTGCAGCCGACCGAGGTCGTGGGCTTCCAGATGATCAACCCCGCCACCGGCGCGCTGGTCACCGAGTTCGGCCCGCTCGCCTCGGCCGAGGTGATCCTGCTCGACGAGATCAACCGCATCCCGCTGAAGTCGCAAAGCGCCTTCCTCGAGGGCCTGCAGGACCGGACCGTGACGGTCGGCAAGGAGACCTACGAGCTGCCCGCGTTCAGCTTCGCGATTGCGACCATGAACCCGGTGGAGCTCGGGCAGGGCACGTTTCCCCTCTCGGAGGCTGCCACCGACCGCTTCGCCATCATGGTGAATGTCGGCTACCTGCCGCCCGAGGAGGAACAGAAGCTGGTGCACTTCGACTTCAAGCGCGTGCGCCTGAACGTCCTATTGTCGAAGGAGCGGATCATCCAGCTGCGCGGTGCCATCACCGAGCAGGTGTTCCTGCACGATCGGCTCGGCCAGTACATCCAGCGGCTGGTCGCGGCCACCCGTCCCTACAATCCCGAGACGGACTGGCTCCACCGCTCCCCGTCGGACCTGGTCGAGCGCGGTGTGGACCTCGGCGCCTCGCCGCGCGCCATCATCTGCTGGGGCCGACTGGCCCGCGTGTGGGCCCTCCTGAT
The DNA here is from genome assembly GCA_013140955.1 of Acidobacteriota bacterium. GTDB lineage: Bacteria > Acidobacteriota > Vicinamibacteria > Vicinamibacterales > UBA2999 > JABFRY01. The sequence continues at coordinate 1,973 of JABFRY010000320.1, read as the reverse complement.
GCACGAGCGCGATCAGGTGCTTCCGGAGGACATCCAGGAACTGGCCCCCTACATCCTCGGGCATCGGATCTGGCTGGGCCCCCACGCGGCGAGCCACGGGCTGACCACCGACATGGTGATCCGCGACGTCGTGGAGCGGGTGGCGGTGCCATGAGCGGCCATACGCCCGCCCTGGCGGGCGCCGCGCGCTCGGTGAAGCCCGCGGGACCACATCACGCCGAGGACGGCACCCTCGTCAGCCTCTCCGAGGTCACCGAGATCGAGCTGCTGATCCTCAAACGGATGCGCGAGGTGACGATCGGCGACCACCGGAGCCTCTCGCACGGCCCCGGCTTCGACTACGTGGGCCTGCGAGACTGGCAGGCCGGCGATCGGTTCTCCTCGATCGACTGGGCACAATCCTCGCTCACCAACTTCAGTCCGCTGGTCGTGCGGGAATACGAGCAGCCGAGCACCGCGACGGTGCTGGCCGTGGCCGACGGCTCGCTCTCCACCCGCTGCGGCGCGGGCACGGGTTCGATCGCGGTGGCGGTGGCACGCGCGGTGGCCACCATCGGCCTGTCCGCGGTCTTCTTCCAGGACCTGTTCGGCCTCGTCACCTTCGATGCCGGCTTCCGCAACGTCTCGGCGGTGCCGCCGCGCATCGGTCGGGGCCACGTCATCCACTGCCTCGAGGAGTATCAGCGCCTGCGCGCGCTCGAGCCGGTGCGCCTCGAAGGGGGCCTCGGCGCCACCGTCGGTTCGTTCGTCCGGCGCACGGCGATGATCCCGTTCATCTCCGACTTCCTCTTCGACGACGCCGAGGCCGTGCTGCGGGAGCTGTCGCTGCTGTCGTCGGTGCACGACGTCTTCATCGTGCTGGTGGACGCGTCGTCCGCCTTCGAGATGCCCCTGCTGTCGGCGGGCTGGGTCGAGACCGTGGACGTGGAAACGGGGCGCACACGCACGCTCTCCCGGTCGCAGCTGGCAGGCATGGCCGACCGCGTGCGGGACTGGCAGGACGAGGTCGTCCGGCTGGCCAAGCTGGCCGATCTCGATTTGGTGCGCATCGGCCGGGACCAGGCGCAGGCGGACATGGCGCTCGCCGAGTTCGTGTCGGAGCGGCGCCTCCGCAAGGCTTCATGACAAGGACGTCGCGGCTGATGACGGATCGACGATTGGCGGATCGACGCTGTGCAGAGCGGGCGCGCGCGGGCGCCGCGCGGACGCGACTGCGGACGGAACTGGGGACGGCATTGGCAACAGCACCGAAGGCGGCACCAGGGGCCGCACCGGGGGCAGCACTGCGCACCGCACCACGCCTGGCACTCGGGATCGCCATGTTGTCGGTCCTGGGCCTGGGCCTGACGCGTCCCGCCGTGAGTCACGCGCAGTCTGCGGGAACCGGCGACACGGGCACGCCCTACACGGAGAGCCTGGAACTCGACCCGATCCGGTGCTGGTGGCGGGTCGACGCCGCCGCCGTGCGCGTCGGCGAGCCCTTCGCCGTGGTCCTGACGTGCTCCGTAGTGGACACCTCCTCCACCACCGTCGCCCCCGACCGGTCGCGTCTCGATGCGTCCGTGGTCCAGCTCTCGCCGTTCGAGGTCACTGGCGGGGCGCCGGCCGTGGAGTTCGACACGCCGACGCACGACTTCTTCCAGTACGAATACACGCTGCGCTACATCGGCGAGGACTTCGGCACCGACGTCGAGCTGCCGTCACTGTCCATCTCGTACCGGGTGCTGAGCCGTGTGAGCCCGGACGGGGCGGCGGTGGAAGGCCGTGAGCAGGCCTACGTGCTGCCGGCACAGACGGTCCGTATCCTGTCGCTCGTGCCGGCGGCCGCGCGGGACATCCGCGAACAGGCGCCCGACACGTTCCGGGCGGTGCAGGCCCGGCAGTTCCGTGCGCGCTCGGAGCGCCTCGCCTCGACGGCCCTGTTCGGCCTGGCCGGCATCGTCGCCCTGTGGGCCGCCGTCGCGGCCGTGAGA
>JABFRY010000095.1 GCA_013140955.1 Acidobacteriota bacterium | reverse complement strand
GGCGCTCGCCATCCGCCAGCGTGCCCCAGACCACCGCCCCGATCCAGACGAGCGCCTGGGAGCCGTGGGGGCCGGCGTTGGAGCCGACTGGGGCTGTGTGGCGACCATCCTGGCGGGTTCGGCCTTCCCGGCCGTCGCGCTCGTCCGCATGCTCCGGCGCGGCGTCCCGCTGTCCCCGCACCTCACCGCCGCGCTCGGCGCACTGGGCGCGGCCGGCGTCGGCAACGTCGGCATCTGCCTGTTCCATCCGCACACCAGCAACCTGGTGATCCTGGTCTGGCACTGCGGCACCGTGCTCGCGCTGGCGCTCCTGGTCGGGGCCTCCGGCGGATGGTGGCTGCGGTGGTCCGAGCCGGCCGAGGTGCGCTGAAGATCGCCCGCGGCTATCATGACGCCTGGCGCCTCCGCGCGCCAGGAACGGACGGCTCATGCCACGGCGTGCGTATCTGGACTGGCTGAGGGGTGTCGCCGTGCTCGTCATGGTCGAGGCGCACCTGTTCGACGCGTGGACGGCCCCCTCCGACCGTGAGACCCTGCTCTATCAGGCGCTCATTTTCCTGGGCGGCTTCGGTGCTCCAGCCTTCCTCTTCCTCGCCGGCGTGGCCATGCCGCTTGCCGCGTCATCACGCACGGCGCGTGGTCTGAGCCCCGCGGCGGTGCTCGCCTGCGCGCGCCGGCGTGGCTGGCAGCTCTTCGGACTCGCCTTTCTCTTCAGGGCGCAAGCATGGGTCATCAGCGGAGGCCGGCTGCCGTTCGCGCTCCTGAAGGTCGACATCCTGAACATCCTGGGCCTGTCGATGCTTGGCGCGGCGTACCTGTCCGGGGCGGCCACGACACGCCGGCATCGTGTGGGCCTGCTCGTCACCGTAGCGGCAGGCCTCATTGCCTTCGCGCCGGAACTGCGGGCGTCAGCGTGGCTGGCAGCTCTGCCCGACCCTCTGCTCTGGTACGTGCGCCCCTGGGAGGGGCGCTCGTCGTTCACGCTGGTGCCCTGGCCGGCGTTCCTGCTCGCTGGCGCGGCCGTGGGCGAGTGGCTGGCGGGGAGCCCGGCCGAGCGGGAGGCCGCCGTTACGTGGCGGATCGGCGCGCTCGGTGTGGCGCTCGTGTGCGTCGGGGCCGTGTGGGCGGCTGGCGACGCGCGCACCTGGGATGAACGATCCCTCTGGACCGTGGCGCCCTCGCACGTGTCGATACGCCTCGGAATCCTGATGATCGCGGTTCCCCTCGCGAGGGCGTGGTGTGCACGTGTCTCGGGATGGTCTCCCCTGACCACGTTCGGCGTGTCGTCGCTCTTCGTGTACTGGGTGCACGTGGAGATGGTCTACGGACGACCGGTTCGCGCGCTCCACCGCAGCCTCACACTCGAGCAGGCCGTGCTCGCGTATGTGGCATTCTGTGCATTCCTGCTGGGGCTCGTCCTCGCCAAGAGCCGCCTCATCGAGTGGCGCGGCAAGCCCTCCCCGGCATGGCGCCAGGCGGGTGGCCGGACGAGCGCGTGAGACCCCGCCCGATCACGGAGCGTGGTGGCCCGCCCCCGGCAGCCCTTCGGAGCGTGAACGTCGCATGACACAGACGGGAAAGATCGCCCTCGAAGAGCATGTGGCCGTCCAGCAGACGCTCGACGACTCGCGCCCGTTCGTGCCGGAGCACCTCTGGCCCGAGCTGCGCCACCGCCTGCTCGACGTGCACGGCACGCGCCTGGCCCAGATGGATGCCTGCGGCATCGAGCTGATGCTGCTGTCGCTCAACTCGCCGGCCGTGCAGGCCGTGCCGGACCGCGCCGCCGCGCGCGAGCTGGCCGAGCGGGCGAACGACGAACTCGCCACGCAGGTGGCCCGCAATCCCGCGCGGTTCCAGGGGCTGGCCGCCCTCCCGATGCAGGACCCTGAGGCTGCGTGCCGCGAGCTCGAACGCGCGGTCCGCGAGCTGGGGTTCCGGGGCGTGCTCGTCAACGGCTTCTCGCAGGTGGACGAGCCCGACAACTGCGTGTACCTCGACGACCTGCGCTACCGGCCCTTCTGGGCCCTGGTCGAGGCGCTCGACGTGCCGTTCTACCTGCACCCGCGCAATCCCATCGCGTCGTGGGCGCAGATCTATCACGGTGCGGAGTGGCTCCTTGGTCCCACGTGGGCGTTCGGGCAGGAGACGGCCGTGCACGCGCTGCGACTGATGGGTTCGGGTCTCTTCGACGCGCACCCTCGCCTCAAGATCGTGCTGGGACACATGGGCGAGGGCATCCCCTTCTCGCTCTGGCGCATCGATCACCACAATGCGTGGATGGAGGCCGCGCCGCGCTACCCGGCGCTGCATCCGATGGCGCACTACGTCCGGCAGAATATCTGGCTCACCGTGTCGGGAAACTTCTCGACGCCCGCGCTGGTGAACGCACTGAGCGTCGTCGGCGCCGATCGCATCCTCTTCTCGACCGACTGGCCCTTCGAGAACGTGGACCACGCGGCCACGTGGTTCGACGCGCTGGATCTCGACGCGTCCACGCGGTACCGCATCGCGCGCGGCAACGCCGCCGCCCTGTTCCGCCTGGGTACCTGAGTCATGCTCACGGGCGTCCTCTTCCTCGTCGGCCTCGGCCTCCTGATTCTCGGGGCGGAGCTGCTCGTGAAGGGCGCTTCGCGCATGGCGACCGCCGTGGGTGTCTCTCCGCTGGTGGTCGGGCTCACGGTGGTGGCGTTTGGCACGAGCGCGCCGGAGATGGCCGTGAGCGTGCAGTCGGCATGGGACGGCCGGCCAGACCTGGCCCTGGGCAACGTGGTCGGAAGCAGCGTGTTCAACGTGCTGTTCATCCTCGGCGTGTCCGCGCTGATCACGCCGCTCGTCGTCTCCTCACAGCTCATCAGGCTCGACGTGCCGGTGATGATGGTGGCCTCGGGGCTGCTGGTGGTGCTGGCCCTCGACGGCGCGGTCGGCCGGCTGGATGGAGGGCTGCTGTTTGCGGCGGCCATCGCCTACACCGTGTTTCAGATCCGGCAGAGCCGCAAGGAGACGAGCGCGATCCGCGACGAGTACGCGCATGAGTTCGGCGACCGCGCGGTTCCCCTGGTGCGGAACGCGGGCCTGGTGGTGGCAGGGCTCGTCCTGCTGGTCCTGGGCTCGCGCTGGCTGGTGGCCGGCGCGGTGGCCTTCGCCGAGTACCTCGGCCTGAGTGAACTCGTCATCGGCCTCACCATCGTGGCCGCCGGTACCTCGCTTCCCGAGGTGGCGACGTCCGTCCTGGCCGCCCTCCGCGGCGAGCGCGACATTGCCGTCGGCAACGTGGTGGGCAGCAACATCTTCAACGTGCTGGCCGTGCTGGGCCTTGCCGGCCTGGCGTCGCCGGCGGGCCTGCCCGTGTCGAATGCCCTGCTGCGGTTCGACCTGCCGGTGATGGTGGCGGTGGCGGTGGCCTGCCTGCCCGTCTTCGCCAGTGGCTCGCGCATCGCGCGGTGGGAAGGCGGGCTGTTCCTCTCCTACTACGTGGCGTACACGCTGTACCTGGTCCTCGCGGCCCAGCAGCACGACGCCCTGCCCGCGTTCAGCATCGCCATGGAGCTGTTCGTCCTGCCGCTCACCGCCATCACGCTGCTCATTATCGGCTGGCGCACGTGGCTCGAGGGCCGTCGGACGCCGCCGGTCGACCCGCGTCCGTCCTAGAGTGCGGCGCGGAGCCCCACGGCGAAGAAGCGTCCAGGCCTCGGGATGCCGGTGTTGTTCGACACGCCGGCCACGTTGCCGATGTTGGCACTCGTCGCGTAGCGCGCGTTGCCCAGGTTTTCGGCGGTGGCCGTGAGCGTGAGGCGCGCGAGGGGTGCGTAGCTGATGCGCGCGTTGATGACGGCGTAGTCGTCAGCGGGTCGGGCGAAGCCGTCGGCCCAGTACCCCTCGGTTTGCCCGCGCAGTTCGGCCCCCAGGCTCACGCGTCCGGCCGTCCAGGCCGCGAAGACCTTGCCCGTGTGCCGCCACGTATGGAACGTGGCCTGGCCGGGGTCCAGATACGTGTACGACGCGCCGGCGAGCCAGCCCGCCCGCCGGTAGTCGGCGGTGACCATGCCGCCCGCGTTGTCGGAAGCCACCGAGACGTTGGTGAACTGGGTCGCGTTGATGGCGGCGTTGAACCGCGGGAAGATGGGGTTGTCGAGCGACAGCCGGAACACGGAGACGCCCAGGTTCAGGAACGCGGACGGCCGCACCTCGGCGCCCACTTCCCCGAGCAGCAGCGTCTGCGCCACCAGACCCGGATTGCCCCGGACGAAGCCGGTGCTGAACAGCTGACTGAACGTGGGCGCATTGAAGGCCCGGCTCACGTTGCCGCGCACCAGCCAGCGGCCGCCCGTCGGTTTCCACACCACGCCGACTTTCGGACTGCTCGAGGCCTCGTCGTAGGTCGAGGCTTTGTCGTACCGGAACCCGGCGCTGATGGAGAGCTGCCCGTCCACGGCCAGATAGCGGTTCTGGACGAACACGCCGGTCGTGTGGCCCGAGTTCTGTCGCATGGTGAGGTTGTCGGTGACCTCGGCGTCGTGCACCTCCGCGCCTGCCATCAGAAGGTTGCGCGCCGTCGTCCAGTGCGCACGGCCGATCACGCCGTTGCTGTGCGCACGTTGATCCGAGGGATCGGACGGCCGGGAGGCCGACAGGCCGAAGCCGATCACCCGCGTGTCGAACGTCTCGCGGGACCGACCCTGGGAGGCGTTGTGGACGAACGTGACGTCGAGCGCCGTGGACGCCGTCGGCGGCCACGCCGCGGCCGCGTTGGCA
>JABFRY010000201.1 GCA_013140955.1 Acidobacteriota bacterium | reverse complement strand
GAGCCGGCCGTCCCCGCCCTCCAGACGGCGCCCCGCTCCTCCTGGCTGCGCCTGGCTGCTCCTGCCTGCCGCGGTCCTGCCTGTTCCTGACGCGATCTTCAGGCACTCTTCAGGCGCGTCCGCCGGAGCGTCGGCTACGATCCTCTCCTCTGGAGAGGAATTCACGATGACCATCGAGGCCTGCCACGGTGCGAGACCGCATGGCACCGTCGCCGCGCGGCGGCACGCGACCCGCCCCTCCGTCCACCTGCTGCTGCTCGTCCTGCTGCCGCTGCTGCTCCTGCCCCGCCCGGCAATCGCTCAATCCGGGGGCGTCGTTACTGGCCAGGTGACGGACGAGACCGGCGGCGTGCTGCCGGGCGTCAGCGTGGACCTGAAACCGGCCGGCGCCGCGGCGTTCATCGAAACGGTGACCGACGAGACCGGCACGTACCGGTTCGAGGGCGTGCCGGCCGGTGCGGCCGAACTCACCATCCGCCTCGTGAACTTCACGACCGTGCGGCAGGATGTGATGGTGAGCCCTGCCGCCCCGCTCACGGTCAACGCCCAGCTCACGCTGTCGCTGTCGGCCGACATCACCGTCACGGCGCCGCGCACGTTCCGCAATCTGGCCGACATCGAGAACCCGCAGGAAAACCTCGTAGGGATCGCCTCGGCGGCCAGCCAGGGCGCCATTACCGCCGCGCAGCTGGAGAGCCGGCCGATCATGCGCCCGGCCGAAGTGCTCGAAACGGTGCCGGGGCTCATCGTCAGCCAGCACAGTGGCGAGGGCAAGGCCAACCAGTACTACCTGCGCAGCTTCAATCTCGATCACGGCAGCGACTTCCTGACGACGGTCGCCGGCATCCCCGTCAACAACCCGACCCATGGCCACGCCCAGGGATACGCGGACTCCAACTTCCTGATCCCGGAACTGGTGAGCGGCGTGCAGTTTCGCAAGGGCCCCTACTACGCGGAAGACGGCGACTTCTCCGCCGCGGGCTCGGCCAACATCAACTACCTCAACTCGCTCGACCGCCCCATCGTCACGCTCAGCACGGGCAACCAGGGCTGGCGCCGGGTGTTCGCGGCTGCCTCGCCGCGCGTCGGCAGCGGGTTCCTCCTGGGCGGACTCGAGATCAACTCGAACGACGGGCCCTGGGACACGGCGTCCAACTACCAGCGCGTGAACGGCATCCTTCGCTACAGCCGTGGTGACACGCGCAACGGCTTCTCGCTCACGGGCATGGGCTACGACGCCGACTGGGACTCGACCGACCAGGTGCCACGCCGCGCGATCGAGAGCGGGCTCATCGGCCGCTTCGGCAACATCGACACGAGCCTCGCCGGACGCTCCTACCGGTACAGCGCCGTGGCAGACGGCCAGCGCTCCGATGTCCGCGGCTCGCTGCGGGCCACGGCGTATGCCGTGCGCTACAGCATGAACCTGTTCCAGAACTTCACCTACTTCCTGGCCGACCCTGTCAACGGCGACCAGTTCGAACAGGTGGACCGCCGGTGGATCACGGGCGGACGCGTGTCCTACCGACGCCTCGGCCGGATGTGGGGCCGAGGCACGGAGAGCGCCATGGGCGTCCAGGTGCGCAACGACGCCATTGGCGAGGTGGCGCTGTATCAGACGGTGGCCCGGCAACGCATCGGGACCACGCGCCGTGATCAGGTCGGCCAGACCTCCGTGGGCGTCTACGGGCAGACCGAAGTGGAGTGGAGCCGCATCCTGCGGACCACGGTGGGTCTCAGGGTGGATGGCTACCGGTTCGACGTGACCTCGGACAACCCGCTCAACTCCGGCTCGACCAATGATGCAATCGCGAGCCCCAAGGTCACCGCCGTGCTCGGTCCCTGGGCCAGCACGGAGGTCTACCTGAATGCGGGCACGGGATTTCACAGCAATCACGGTCTCGGCACCGTGATCTCGGTGGACCCGGTCAGCGGCGATCCCGCTGAGCGCGTGCCGGCCCTCGTGCGGGCCACCGGAGGGGAGGTCGGGCTGCGCACCGTTCGCATCCCCGGGCTGCAGTCCACCGTCTCGGTCTGGACGCTCGGATTCGATTCCGAGCTGATCTGGGTCGGTGACGCAGGCTCGACCGAGGCCGGGCGACCGAGCCACCGGTGGGGTGTGGAGTGGACCAACTATGCCCGGCCGCGGCCCTGGCTCACCGTGGACCTGGACCTCGCCTTCTCGAAGTCGCGCTACACCGACCAGGACCCGGCCGGCGATGCCATCGCCGGCGCCCTCGGGCGCGTGATCTCCGGCGGCGTCACGGTGGAGCCGATCCGAGGCGGGCTCTTCGGCAGCGTCCGGCTGCGGCATTTCGGCCCGCGCGCGCTCACCGAAGATCGGGCGGTCCTGTCGAAGCAGACCTCGCTCGTGAACGGCGAGCTCGGCTACCGGTTCACGCCGAGGACGCGGCTGGTGGCCGAGCTCTTCAACCTGTTCGACGCGAGGGTTGCGGACATCGACTACTACTACACGTCCCGGCTGCCCGGAGAGCCGCTCGACGGCGTGGACGACGTGCACACGCACCCCGCCATCCCGCGCGCGGCGCGGGTGATGCTCCAGGTCTCGTTCTGACCGCGTGACCGGGCGCGCGGCGGCCACTCCAGGCCGCCGCGTTCCGCTCTTCTCCTACAGCCGTCCGCGCTCCCCTACCGCGGCCCGATGCCGGTGCGCAGGCGCACCCGCACCGTGCGGGGTTCACCGGGGTACACGCTGAAGTTGTTGCTGCCGGTGTAGTAGGTCTGGTCGAACAGGTTCTGCGCGAAGAACTCCACCACCAGGCGCGGCGACGCCTGCCACGACACCGACCCGTCCACCGTGCCGTAGGCCGGCAGTTCGTAGCCGTTGCCGATCGTGCCGAAGCGGCGCCCGACGACGTTGACCCCCGCCCCGGCCTGCACGCGCGGGTGCAGGTCCACGCGGCCCCAGACGTTGGCCTGCACGCGCGCCACGTTGGGCAGGCGGTTGCCGATGTCGCCGTCGAAGCTCTCGGTGATGGTGGCGTCGATGAGCGCGAGCCCCGCCGTCACGAACCAGCGGCTCCCACCCTGGACGGCGGCCTCGACCTCGAAGCCGCGCGACCGCTGCGCACCGATCTGGAGCGAGAAGTCGGGGTTGGCCGGGTCGGTCGTCGTGGCGTTGGCGAAGCGGATGTCGAAGTAGGCGGCGCTGGCGGAGGTGCGGCTCCCCTGGTGCTTCACGCCCACCTCCACCTGCCGGCTGCGCTCGGGCTCGAACGTGGACCCGTCCGCGGCCGTCGCGCCCACGATGTTGTCCACCGACAGGCCGGTGCTCGCGCCGGCAAAGAGCGACCAGGCCGGGGCCACACGAAACGCCCCCCCCAGCTGCCAGGAGGTGCCGGCGTGATTCTGGTCCGGCGTGAGGAAGCCGAGGAACTCGCTGTCGATGCGGATGTCGCTGCGCCTGATGCCGAGGAGCAGGTCGAGGCGCCCCACGCCCACGAGGTCCTGCAGGTAAGGCTCACGGGTGTTGATGTCCCCGCTGAAGGACGTGCGCGTCGCCGCCCGCCCCGGCGGCGCCGCCAGGTACGACGGGCTCAGGGTGTTCACCGCAGGCGTGCCGACGTAGTCGAACCAGTCGCCGCGGTAGTTGTGCCGGTTCACCTCGTATCCCGCGGCGATCTGGTGCGTGGTGGCTCCCAGCATCCGGCGTCCCTTGAGTTCGAGCTGCACCGTCTGCGTGCGATCGCGCTCGTGGAAGTCGTAGCGACCGTTGCGCTGCACGAGCGTGGTGCTGCCGGGGACGAGACCCCGTACGCGCATCTGCTGCTGGTCCACGTTGAACGTGAAGCGCTGATAGCGCGGACTGAGCGTCCAGTCGCGGGTCAGGTCGATGTCCACCCACGCCTGCACGAGCGGCGACCAGGTGCGCAGGTCGTCCACGCCGGGCTCTCCGAGGTACTGCCCGCGCGGTACGTCGGCCACGCCGTTGGCCGTGACGGTGCCCACGACGGGGAGGCCGGGATGGGGCAGGCTGCTGCGCCGGAGGTACTCCGTGCTGAGGAAGCCCCGGACACGCCTGCGCTGATCGGTCGAGACCGACAGCGCCATGTTGCTGCGATCGAGATCCTGCGCGTCCACGAACGTGCCGGAGCGCTCGAGTTCGCCGTTGAGGCGCACCGACACACCGGTGTCCGCCAGCGGACCGGTGACGTCGAATCCGCCCGCCCGGGTGTCGAATTGACCGAGCGACACGTAACCCGTCGCCCCGTAGCGCGGCACCGGCCGCCGCGTGACGAACTGGATCACGCCGCCCAGCCCCTCCTTGCCGTACACGGCGCCGCCCGGGCCCTTGATCACGTCCACCCGCTCCACGTTCAGGAAGGCCGACTGGTCGACGTCCTCGAAATAGAGCTGGCGGAAGCCGTTGCGCGTGACGGCGGCATCGAGGCCCCGCAGACGCCACGAGAAGCTGGTGAAGGGCGCCAGGCGCGTGTGCCCCGCGAAAGCGGACGGCACCTGCTTGAGGGCGTCGCCGACGTCCACGATGCCCTGGGCCTCCAGGAGCGCGGCCGTCACCGACTGCGTGCTCTGCGGCACGGACAAGGCATCCGCCTCGAACCGGGTGGCTGCCGTGGCGCTCCGCTGGGTGAGGGTGGACGCCTGCACGCGCACCGCCTCGACGAGGCCCGCCACGCGCAGCACCACGCGCAGGCCCTCGGGATCGGCGGCCGCGGGCACGGTGACCTCGACGCGCGCCGGCTCGAACTGCCGCATCTCCACCACCGCCACCAGCAC
>JABFRY010000423.1 GCA_013140955.1 Acidobacteriota bacterium | reverse complement strand
GACCTGGCTGGCGTGGGCACGGCGCCGCCCGCCAGTGCCGTCTTCGGCCGTCTCCGTGCCCACGCCAGCCAGGTCGTCATCACGGCATCCCCCGCGACGACAGGCTCTTCGACGGCAGCCTTGTGGACGACAGCCCCTTCGACGACAGCGCCTCCGACGACGGCGTCTCGAGCGGCGGCCTCTCCGACGAAGGCGTTTCAGACGACGGCGTTTCCGACGACGGCCGCGGCGCCCGCTGCAGGCCGTACATCGCCAGTCCCAGCCCGCCCGCCAGGTACGACACGCCCCCGATGAGCAGCATGAGACTGCCGCCGAGGTGCTGGTCGGCGGCGGACGCGGCACCAGCCTGCGGCGTGTAGATGGAGTCGGGTGCCAGGGCGAACAGGGCGCCGAGCAGCGTCATGTGGATGGACGTGAACAGCAGCCCGGCCACACCGCTCCAGATGCGGTGGGGCTGGCGACGCAGGTCTCCGCCACAGGCAGACATCCACAGCCAGAGGCCCGCCACCAGGAACGTGGCCTGCTCGGCGACGAGCACGCCCTCGTGCAGGCGGGCCGCGCGGTGCAACGTGGGTGCGTGCCACAGCCACACCGCCACCAGTTCGGCCACTGAGGCCGGCACGGCGCTGAAGAGCACCGGCCAGCGTCGTGCCGGATCCCAGGCCGTGCCGGCAAGCCCCAGCGCCAGGAGCGGTGCCGCCACAGCCACCACGCTCATGTGCAGCAGCATGTGCGCGCTGAAGTGCGAATCGGTGAGGCCTGGCAACGGCCCTCCCCAGAGCAGCGCCAGCAGCGCCAGGCCCGCCGCGAACGATGCCACGCGGGTCACTGGCATGTCTGCACCATGAACACGGCCATCGCGGAATAGATGACGGCCACGAGCGAGAGCCCGGCGATGAGCAGCGTGGCGTAGCCGATGAACCGGTGCCGGTCGGCGGGCGAGTCGGCGTCGTGCGGCGGGCTGGCGTCCCCGAGCGTGTGCGCCCTGTACCCCATCCGGATGAGGGCCAGCAGGGCCAGCATGGAGGCCAGGGTGTAGATGGTGAAGAGGGCCAGAGGCAGGCCCGCCAGAGCGGTGTTTCCTAGAGCGGCGCCTCCTGGAGCGGTGCCCACGGCAGGCCCGCACCAGAGCGCGGCCGTGACGTAGCACGCCAGGAAGTGGAGCGCCCACACAACCAGCGGCGCGGGCACGATCCAGACGGGCTGACGCTCTTCGGCGAGGTGCTCGAGTGTCATCATCGCACTGCGGGAAAGCCGCTGATTACGGCCACCGTGATACCGACGGTGAAGGCGACGAAATGCCAGAACAGCACGGTGTTCTGCAGGTCGCCGTCGTAGTGCCCGGTGAGTCGTCCGGCCGCGCGACGGGCCATGCAGTAGGCCTGCATGAGGACGCCGGTGAACACGTGCAGCCCGCACCACACCACGAGCAGCCAGACCGTGGCGTCGTACACGTGGCGGCTCGGTGACAGGCCCGTCGTCCAGGGCCCGGCGGCCAGCGCCGCTACGCCCGCGGCCGCCGCGACGATGGCTGCCAGCAGTGCGGCCTGCGTCGTCAGGCTCCGCTCCAGCGCGTTGCTGCGCCGGGCGTAGAGGGTGAGCGCCCACGCGCCCAGCAGGAGTGCCCCGCCGGTCACCGGCCACAGGACGCCGGGCCCCACGGTCCCTGGCGGGGGAAAGCCGCGCTGCAGCGACCAGTAGAAGAAGTAGGCGAACACGAGGCACCAGAACGCCGACTGCGACGCAATCATGGTGATGAAGACCGCCCACCAGCCGACCGACGAGGGCCCGGACACGTAGAGCGGCAGCGTGCGGCCGAGGCCGATGTCCTTGATCACCTTCTCGGGAATGACCGACGTGCCGGTCCAGAGCCAGTACCAGATCACGCCGATGGCCGCCACAAGGCTCACCAGCGCGGGCGTCCACAGGTGATACGTGCCGAACACGAAGAACCCGCCGGTCGTCAGGGCCGCGCCCAGGGGCAGGAACGACGGACCCGGCAGGCGCATGCACTGCACGGGTTGTGCGTCCACGACGGTGGTCACCAGCGTCTCGCGCTTCTCCTCTTCCGCGTCAGGCAGGTAGAAGCGCCCCTCGTCGACGTCGCGCACGAAGTCGGGCTGCTCCCACAAGGGATACCGGCTGTCGATCTCGGGAATGCTCCTGACGCCCCACGGCTTGCCTGGCATCTCCTGCAGCCACTCCAGCGTGCCCGCCCCCCAGGGATTGCGGGGCGAAAAGGGCTCACGTCCCTTGGGCCGCAGCATGTCCCACAGGATCAGCGCGACGCCGGAGGCGAGGATGAAGGCGCCGATCGTCGAGGTGAGATTGAGCAGATCCAGCCCGATGTCGGCCGGGTACACCGGCACGCGCCGCGGCATGCCGCGGAGACCGGTGATGTGCATCGGCAGGAAGGCGATGTTGAAGCCCACGAACGCCAGCCAGAAGGCGATCCGGCCAAGCCGTTCCGACAGCTGCTTGCCGTTGATGAGGGGGAAGAAGTAGTAGCACCCCGCGAAGATGGGAAACAGCGCGCCGCCGATCAGCACGTAGTGGAAGTGGCCCACGATGAAGAAGGTGTCGTGGGCCTGGAAGTCGAAGGGCGCGATGGCCACCATCACACCGGTCAGGCCTCCCAGCACGAAGATGGCCAGGCTGCCGAAGGCGTAGAGCATTGGCAGGGAGCGCACCACGCGGCCGGCCGCCAGCGTCGCGATGAAACAGAAGATCTGCACGCTCGTGGGGATGGCCACGGCCTCCGACGCGGCAGAGAAGAGCGCGATCGTCACCCCCGGGAGCCCGGTGGTGAACATGTGGTGCACCCACAGGCCGAAGCTGAGGAACCCGGTGCCGATGGCGGCCAGGACGACCCAGGTGTACCCGATCATCGGCCGCCTCGCGAAGGTGGGCACGATCATCGCGATGAGGGCCACCGACGGCAGGAAGATGATGTAGACCTCGGGATGGCCGAACAGCCAGAAGAGGTGCTGCCACAGCAGCGGATCGCCACCGCGCGCGGCATCGAAGAAGGGCCACTGAAACGCCCGCTCCACCTCGAGCAGCATGCTGCCGACGATGAGCGGCGGGAAGGCGAACAGGATCATGATCGACGCCACCACCACGTACCAGACGTAGAGCGGCACCAGGTTCAGCCGCATCCCCGGCGGCCGGCACTTGAACGTGCCCACGATCATCTCGACCGCGGCGGCAATGGCTGCCACCTCGATGAACGAGAACCCGAGCAGCCAGATGTCGGCGCCGAGGTCCGGCTGATACGCGGAGGTGAGCGGCGGGTACATGAACCAGCCGCCGCGCGGCGCCGCGTCGAAGAAGATCGACCCCGACAGGAACACGCCGCCGATGAGGAACGCCCAGAAGCCGAACGCCGACAGGCGGGGAAACGGCAGGTCGCGTGCGCCGAGGAACTGCGGCAGCAGCATCACCGCAATCGCCTCGAAGATCGGGATCGCGAACAGGAACATCATCACCGAGCCGTGCACGGTGAAGAGCTGGTTGTAGGTGTCGGCCGACACCAGGTCGTTGTCCGGCACGGCGAGCTGCAGGCGCATCACCAGCGCCAGCACGCCGGCAAACGCCATGAAGAACAGCGTCGCACCGGTGTACCAGAGCCCCACCTCGGAGTTGTTGACGGCGCTCCAGTAGCGCCAGCCCGTGGGCGTCTTCCAGGCGCGCAGGAGCCGCTCGGCCTGGGCCGTGCGCACCGCCTCGGGTGCCGGCTGCGCCAGCGGCTCGACGTCGTACGGCGCCTTGCCGCCAGGGTCGCTCATTCGAGACGCTCCAGGTAGGCGGCCAGCGCGCGGATGTCGTCGGAGCCCATCATCTGGAACGCGGGCATGTGCACGCCTGGCTTGAGGCGCTCGGGCGCGCTCACCCAGCGCTCCAGTGTCGCCGCGTCGGTGGACAGGCCGGCGGCACCCAGGCTCATGCGGCTGCCCACGTGCGTGAGGTCGGGCCCGATGAGGCCGTCGGCGCTCGTGCCCCGCACCGTGTGGCAGGCGCCGCAGCCCGCACGGCGCAGCACGTCGCGGCCGCGCTGAGTCTCGGGTGTTTGGGGCTCCACGGCCACCTGCCGCTGCCCTGCCAGCCACCCGTCGAAGGCCGCAGGGTCCATCACGTCCACCATGAAGCGCATGTAGCCGTGCGCGGTCCCGCAGTACTCGGCGCACGCACCGGCGAAGGTGCCGACACGCGTCGGGTGCAGGGTCAGGTAGGTGGTGCGTCCGGGGATCATGTCCATCTTGCCGCCGAGCGAGGGAATCCAGAACGAGTGGATGACGTTGTCGCTCGACAGCCGGAACTGCACCGGCTCGCCGACCGGCAGGCGGATCTCGTTGGCCAGTTCCACGAGCGGGGCGCCGGTCGCGTCGAGGTAGCGCACACGCCACCACCACTGCTCGCCCACTACCTCCACGGTGAGGCTGCCCTCCGGCGCGCGCGACACGAGCGGCGGCAGCATCCACAGGCCGTAGGCCAGCAGCGCCGTCAGCACCGTCACCGGGAAGACCACGCCGCTTCCCAGGATCAGCCAGCGATCGCGCCGCGGGCTGGGGGCCTCCTCGTGGGGCCGGCCGTAGTACCAGCCGAGGGCCACGACCCCCGCCCAGATCACGAGCGCGCCCGCCGTCATCGTCCAGAACAACCGCGCGACGGTGGCCGCCTCGTCGCCGCCTGGGTCGAGGGCCGACTGCACGCCGGCGCATCCGGCCGCGCCTCCGATGAGGACGCATGCGGCGACCGATGCGGCACCACCCTGCACCCTCATCGCAGGAAGTAGAGGCCCACCAGCCCCAGACCGTAGATGCTGAGTATCGCGAGCGAATCAATCCCCATGCGGGCCACGGTGCGATCGCGACGCTGCAGCAGGCCGAGCAGCAGCACCCCGGTGACCACCAGGCCGAGCGAGCCCGCGAACATTCCCGATCGCTCGGTGGCGGCCAGGATGGCGCCGTCGCGAAACGCCACGTCCGCCACCAGGAACAGTGCTACCTCGAGCAGGTTGGTGCCGAGGATGTTCGACACCGCCATCTCCACGTTGCCGCGCCGCACCGACTCGAGCGTCGTGCTCAGCTCGGGCAGCGACGTGCTCGCGGACACGAGGGCGACCCCCACGAAGCTCGCCCCCAGGCCGGTCTGCTCGGCCAACGCGTCGCCGGTGAGGGTGAGCGCAGCGCCCGCGGCCATGATGACCACGGCGGCGAGGGCGATGCGCAGCCAGAGCAGACCGCCCGATGCGTTCGCCAGGCGCTCCTCGGGCATCTCCTCCTCGACGGTCTTGCGGTCGCGATCCACCGGCTGCCACCGCGGCAGGTACTCGCGGCTGTTGGCCGCCCACAAGGTGAGGACGTACATCGCCCCCAGCAGCAGCGGCGTGAGGCCCACCCCCAGGTACGCCAGCGGCTCGCCAATGGCGGCACCGGCCAGGGCGACCGCCAGCATGAGGATCAACATCACGCCCTGGAAGAGCAGGATGGGATGCGGCGTCACGTACGTGAGTGCCCCGCGCACGGCAATCACGTCCACCACGGCCAGCACCGTGATCTGCATGGCTACACCGCCGAACAGGTTGCCGGTCACCAGGGGCGCATTGCCCAGGATCGAGCCGCTGACAGTCGTCACCATCTCTGGCAGCGACGTCGCAACCCCCAGCAGCAGCATGCCGATGAGCGCCTGCCCCATCTGCGTCCGCTCGCTCACCGCGTCGGCATAGCCCGCCAGGCGGCTGCCGGCAAGCCAGACGAAGCAGGCGGCCACCGCGAAGATGGCGAGGTTGCCTGCCAGGGGCAGCGATTGGAAGTCGATGAGTCCCATCAGGTGTCACTGTCAGCCAGGAATCACTGTCAGCCAGCCGAGCACGCAGCGGTTGCGCTGCATCGGCCGGAGAGCATGGCCCGTGCCACGCACATCGCTGGGGACGGCCCGCACCCCGCAAACTGGACCGCCTGCGTCTGACGCTGCGTCGTGGTTGAGGTCGCAGCCGCGCACGTGCGCACGCCTTGCATGCGAGCCGTAAGAATTACAGGCTCGCCGGCGCTCGCAGGCGCTTCTGACGTGCGCGAACGCACCCATCGGGGTCACCTCCCCGCGCGACGTGGCCAGCCTGCGCTCGTCCGCAGCGCTCACGCTGCGGACGAAAGCGCCGCGTCGTGGCATGCAACGTGAAGCGTCCAGCAACCGGGACCCCATGCCGCTGCCCTTCATGCCACCCACCACACGTCGCCACACGCCGCGGACGATTCGCATCCTGTCGGCGGTCGCCGCCGTGCTTCTGCTTGCGGGGCCCGTGCGGGCCCAGGAGCAGGGAGCCGACGATCTCATCCAGGTGGAGTCCGTGGAACTCGAGGGCGTGGAGGCCGTGGACGAAGCCGAGGTGCGCGGCGTGATGAGCACCCGCGCCAGCAGCTGGATTCCGTTCGTGGGAGAAACGCGCTACCTGGATCGCTCGACGTTCGAAGCCGATCTCGACCGAATCCTGGCGTTCTATCGGGACCATGGCTTCCCCGACGCGCGCGTGCGCACGTTCAGCGTGGACCTCTCCGACGACCAGCGCTCGGTGGACATCACCATCGTGATCGACGAGGGTCCCGCCCTCGTGGTGGACCGCGCCGGCCTGACCGGCGTGGCTGTGCTGCCGGGCGGCGAGGCCGCTGCGCTGGAACGCGACGTGGCCGCACTGGCCGGGTCCCCGATCAATCGGCCGGAGGTCGAAGCCACGCGCACGGCGGTGTTGCGCGCACTGCGCGACCGTGGCTATCCGCTGGCGATGGTGACAGTGGACGAGGAGGCTGCCGGCGACCAGCGCGTGGCGCTGGAGATGACGGCGGAGCCCGGAGACGCTGCGGTCTTCGGTGACATCGTGATTGAAGGCAACGCGTCGGTGGGCGAGCGGGTGATCCGGCGGGCACTCGGATTC
The DNA here is from genome assembly GCA_013140955.1 of Acidobacteriota bacterium. Lineage (GTDB taxonomy): Bacteria > Acidobacteriota > Vicinamibacteria > Vicinamibacterales > UBA2999 > JABFRY01. The sequence continues at coordinate 8,416 of JABFRY010000423.1, read as the reverse complement.
GAGTCGGGGGATCAGTTCACCGTGTCGGATCTCGGGCGGAGCCAGCGACGGCTGTACGACCTGGACCTCTTTCAGTTCGTGAACCTGCAGGCGCGGGTCGAGGAGATGGCCAACGGGGCCGTGCCCGTGCGACTCACGGTGGCCGAAGCCGACCATCGGCGCGTGCGGTTCAGCGGCGGCTACGGCACCCAGGAGCGCCTGCGCGGCGAGGCGAGCTGGCGACACGTGAACTTCTTCGGCGGGGCCAGGACGCTTGGCTTCGAGGGCAAGTGGTCGTCGCTCGATCGCGGCGTGCGCGCCGACTTCACGCAGCCCTACGTGCTCTCGCCCGATCTCTCGTTCAGCGCGGGAGCCGAGAGCTGGTTTGCCAACGAACCGGCATACGACCTCGACACGCGAGGCGTCCGGCTCGCCATGACCCGCCAGTTCGTGAGCGCCGACAGCAGCGGTGCCTTCACCACCACCACCACGCTCTCGGGGTCGGTGCTCCACGAAGCCGACGACTTCAGCATCTCGTCCGACGCGCTCGCAGACCTCGAGTTTCGCGACACGCTCATTGCGCTGGGGCTCGACCCCCGCACGGGAAGCGGCCGGGTCCGCCTCACCGCGCTCTCGCTCGATCTGCGTCGCAGCACGACGGCCAATGTCATCAACAGCCGCAGCGGCTACGTCCTCGTGGGTCACCTGGAACAGGCGGGCGGATGGCTGCCGGGCGAGGCCAACTACGTGGAGACGACCATCGAGGGACGCCACTACATGGCGTTCGGCGACCGGGTAGTGATAGCCAATCGCCTGCAGGTGGGCTCGTTCGTATCGCCGGACCCGCTGGGCGAGAGCGTGCCTTTCTTCAAGCGCTACTTCCTCGGCGGCTCCAACAGCCTGCGCGGCTGGGGGCGCTTCCAGGTGGCGCCGCTCACCGGATCAGGCCTGCCCATCGGCGGGCACTCCATGCTGGAACTCTCGTCGGAGCTTCGGCTGTCGGCGTTCGGCGATCTGGGCCTGGTGGCCTTCGTCGACGGCGGCAACGTGTGGAGCGATGCGTGGGACCTCGACCTCAGTTCCCTGCGGTGGAACGCGGGGCCGGGGCTCCGTTACCTCACCCCTATCGGCCCGGTGCGCGTGGACCTGGCGTTCCAGCTCACCCCGATCGACGGGCTGCTCGTGGACGGCGAGCCCGAGTCGCGGCGCTGGCGGGTGCACTTCAGCATCGGACAGGCATTCTGAGATGGCACACACAGGACATCTCGTACGTCGCTACGTGGCCGTGGCCCTCCTCGTGTCGGTGGTGCTCACGGTCGTGGCCCTGCTGGTCCTCCAGACGCCGTGGGCGAAGGACCGCGTGCGGGCGTACGCCGAGCGCCAGGCGAGCCAGTACCTGATGGGCGAACTGTCCATCGGACGGCTCAGCGGCAACCTCTTCACGGGCGTCGTGCTCGACGACGTGCGCCTGACGCAGGACGGACAGGACGTCGTGCGGGCCGACCGCGTGGATGTGTCCTACGCCATTCCGGATCTGCTCGGCAGCGACCGCAGCCTCGAGATGGTGCGTCTGGTGCGCCCGGTGGTGATGGCCGAGGAGCAACCGACTGGCTGGAACCTTGCGCAGCTCACCGTGCCCGAGGACGCCCCCGCCGACCCGCAGGCAGAGGACGCAGAGGCGGCGAGCTTTGCCATCGACGCCCTCGAGGTGGTGGACGGCGTGCTGCTCATCGACTCGCCCGCGGCCGCAGAGCCCGCGCAGGCGCCGGAGCCGGGTGCGGGTCAGGCTGCGGGGCAACCCGGCCAGCCTGCCGATCAGCCGCTGGTTCCTGCCGCGGACGCGCCGCCGTATCGGCTGCCCGCCCGCGTGGATGCCCTCAATGCCCTCCTGGCCCTCCGCTTCGGCCCCGAGGGCATGCGTGTCGACATCGACCGGTTCCAGGCCACCGCAACACGGCCCGACCTGCGGGTCACGAGCCTGTCCGGCGTACTGGAGTTCGGTGATGAGGGCGCCATGGTGGAGGGGCTCTCGCTCACCACGGAGGGCACGCGCCTCGAGGCCGATGCGCGCTACGACACCAGCAGCGAGCCGGGGAACGTGCAGGCCACCCTGCGCGCGACGCCGCTCGACCTCACCGAACTGAGTCCGTTCGTGCCCGCGCTCGAAGGACGGGCGCTGGCGCCGCGCATCGACCTGATGGCGGACGGCCCACTCGACGCGGTGGAGGTGACCGGGTCCATCGACGTCGCAGACGCCGGCACGCTGCGCGCGGATCTGCGCCTGGACGTCGATGGTGCGGAGCAGGCGGCCGCGGGCGCCATTGAGGTGGAGAACCTCAATCCGGCGCCGCTGCTCGCCGACACGACGCTGGCTGGCGACCTGTCGGCCACCATCCGCCTCGACGTGCAGGCCGACGGCTCATGGGCGATTGACACGCTGTCGGGCGAGGTGGGCGTGACCGGCAGGGATCTTCGTCTGTCCGGCTACCTCGCGAATGCGGTGGACGCCACCGCCCAACTGGACGGGCGCACCGTGGATGTACGCGCGGACGTGCAGGCGTACGGGGCGGCCGCGTCGGCCAACGGCCGGCTCGACGTGGGCGAGAACGCGGTGGGCTACGACCTGCAGGGGCGCATCGCCGGCCTCGACCTTCGCGCGCTGCCCCCGGATCTCGGCGCCCCGTCCATGGCGACAGACGTCACGGCCGCCTTCGACGTGCAGGGACGCCAGGGCGAGGCCATCAGCGGAGCCCTCACCTTCGAGCCGTCGTCGATTGCCGGAGCATCGCTCGCGGGCGGCTCCCGAGCCTCAGGCACCTATCGGCCGGACGGGCCGCCGTCGTTTGCCTTCACCGGTCAGGTGGCGTCGCTGGACGTGCAGCGGATCGGCCAGGACCTCCGGATCGAGGCACTGGCGGACCCGCGATTCGCCAGCAACCTCAACGCGGACCTCGACGTCGAGGGCAGCGGCGCTTCCATCGAGGCACTCGAAGCCACGGCTTCGGCCACGCTCAGCGCGTCCACGCTCTTCGAGGCCCAGGTGCCCGAGATGCGCCTCGACGCCACGGTCGCAGACGAGCGGCTGCACCTCACCACCGCGGGCCGTGTCGAAGGCCTCGACCCCGCCCGTGCGGCGGACGATCCTCGTCTGGCCGGTGCGGTGAACGGCCGGTTCGACATCACGGCCGATGTGGCGGACCTCGGGGCAGGCGTGGATCCCTCCGCCGTCGAGGCGTCCGGCACGGTGGAACTCACCGGATCGTCTGTGGGCGAGCTGGCGCTCGAGTCGGTGCGGTTGGATGCCAGCTATGCCAACGAGGTCGCACAGGTCCGTGAGCTGACCGTGATGGGCCCGACGCTCGAGGTGACGGCCAGCGGGCCGGTGGTGCTGGCGGGCACGGGTGAGTCGGCGCTCGAGTTCGACCTGGGCGCGTTCCGCCTCGACGACTTCGAGCCGTTCGTCGGACGGGACCTCAGCGGGAGCGTGATTGCCGCAGGCACCATCCGCGGCAACCGCGGCACGCTGCGGGCCGACGGCACCCTCCAGGTGGCGGCCCTGCGGGTGGACGAGGTGCTCGACGTGCTGAGCGGCATGGCCACCTACGACGCCCGCGTCTCCGACCTGGACCCCGACACCGTCACCGCCGACGTGACGTTCGAATCGGCCCTGCTCACCGTGGCCGGGCGCGAGCTGCGGAGCGCGGAAGCCACCGTGCAGTACGCCTATCCCAACGTGCGGTTCGACGCGTCGGTCAGCGACGAGGGACGCACGGCCGAAGCGGCCGGCCTGGTGGTGTTGCGGCCGGAGGCACAGGCCATCACCGTGGACCGCTTCGCGTTCGGCTCGGCCGACACCACGTGGACCAATCCCGAGGGGCGGACGCTGTCGCTCGAATACGGCGGAGGCCTGCTGCGCCTCGACGACGTGCGGCTCGTGGACGGCGACCAGGCCATCGTGGCCGACGGTGTGCTGGCGCTCGACGAGACCACGACGAGCAGTCTCGGCGTGCAGATCCAGAACGTGGACCTCGCCAGCCTGGGCTCGGTGCTCCTGCTCGAACGCCAGCTGGGGGGACGCCTCGACGCCGAGGCCCGCGTCACGGGCACGGGCGCCGACCGCGTGGCCGAGGGCATGCTGAGCGTGGCAGACGGCGCGGTGGACGAGTTCCGCTACACCTCGCTCGACGGCACCTTCGACTACCGCGGCCCGCAGGTGCGGCTCGACGCGACGCTGGTGCCGCAGCCCGGCGCCAGCCTCCAGATCGACGGCGCGGTGCCGACGACGGCCGACGGCTCCATCGACGTCCGCATCACCTCCACGCCCATCACGCTTGCGGTGGCGGCGGCGGCCACGGCCAGCCTCGAAGAGGTGACCGGCGAGCTGCAGGTGGACGTGCAGGTCAGCGGCACCGCAGAAGCGCCTTTGGCCAACGGCGCCGTCACCGTCCGCAACGGGGCGTTCACGGTGGTGCCCACCGGCGTGAGCTACGAACGGTTCAACGCGGCCATCCTCCTCAACGGCACCTCGGCGGCCATCGACCAGTTCGAGATGGCCGACGGCGGTGGCGACCTGCTGCAGGTGACCGGGCAGCTCATGACCGAGGGCCGCAGCATCAGCGGCGTCAGCCTCATGGCCGAGGCCCAGGACTTCGAGGTGCTGGGCAACGAGCTGGGCGACGTGTCCCTCAATGCCACCGTCGGCGTGGAGGGCACCGTGCAGGCACTCGACGTGAACGGCACGATGCGCGTGCGGTCGGGCCGCCTGGAGGTGGACGCCATCCTGGCGCAGCTCACCACCAATCCGTATCCCACCGACGAGGCAGCGCCGGAGGAGCCCGCGGCGGGCCCGCTCGAGACCCTCACGCTCCAGGTGGAGGTCGAGGTGCCCGACAACCTCGTGCTCCGCGGCACCGACATCCGGGCCGGCGCCGACGGCGCGGCCCTGGGCGACATGAACGTGACGGTGGGCGGCAACTTCAACATCCGCAAGCCGGCAGGCGAAGAGGTGGTGCTGCTGGGCGCGGTCAACGTGGTCCGCGGGACGTACGACTTCCAGGGCCGCCGGTTCACGGTGCAGCGCGACGGCACCATCCGCTTCGAGGGCACCGAGGAGATCAACCCCTCGCTCAACCTGCGGGCCGACCGCGAGATCTCCGGCATCGTCGCCCATGTGAACGTGGGCGGCACGGTGCGCGAGCCGACGATTGCCCTCTCGAGCGATCCGCCGCTCGACGAGGCCGACATCCTGTCGCTCATCGTGTTCAACCAGCCGGCCAATCAGCTTGGTGAGGGCGAGCGCGTGTCGCTCGGCGAGCGCGCCACCTCGCTGGCCAGCGGCCTCGTCGTGTCCCCGATCGCCGAGTCCATCGGACGGGCGCTCGACCTCGACCTCTTCGAGGTGGAAACCGTGGGCGAGGAAGGCGGTGGTCCCACGGTCACCCTGGGCAACCAGGTGGGCGAGCGCACGTTCCTGCGGTTCCGCCAGCAGTTCGGCGCGCAGGACGTGAGCGAGTTCATGCTCGAGTACCGGCTGGCCGAGTTCCTGCGGCTCGAAGGCTCCATTGCCGAAGGCCAGGGGCGGGCCAACCGCTCCTTCACGCGTCGCGTGGAACGGGGAGGCATCGACCTGGTGGTCTTCTTCAGTTACTAGAGCCCCACGGCGCATCACATCGACCGACTCCGCGCGGCCGGCCGCCGCGCCACATGCCACGAGGAGGGAACATGGCGAACAGCAGACAACAGGAGCAGGAAGTGGATACGGGCCGGACGAGCGAGCAGCGCCGGGCACAGAGCCGGGAACAGGGCCGTGACCAGGGCCTCGATCAGGCCGCGGACCAGGCACGAGATCAGAGCGGCACGCAGGGCGGTGAGCAGCGCAGGAAGCACGACCAGGCACCCGCCGTGGACGGTGGCTCTGGGCAGCCCACGGGCGACCGTGCCCAGGGCCGTCAGCAGCTCGTGGATGCGCTCAACGAAGACCTGGCCCGCGAGTACCAGGCCATCATCGCCTACGTGATCTACTCGCAGGTGCTGCGCGGCGCCGAGTACATGTCCATCGCCGGCGAGCTCGAGGTGCACGCCGCCGAGGAACTGAAGCACGCCATCGCCATCGCCAAGCAGATCGACTACCTCGGTGGCACCCCCACCGCCACGCCGCTTCCGGTGCGTGTGCTCGAGGACCCGCGGGCCATGCTGCGCGCGGATCTCGACAACGAAGTGGCCACCATCCGCGCGTACCGCCAGCGCGTCCGAGAGTGTGATGCGCTCGAGGAGTATGCGATGGCCGAGGAGATCCGCGAGATCCTGCGCCAGGAGCAGGAGCACGCTATAGACCTGGCGACCGCGCTCGGTGAGGACGTGCCGGCGATCTGAGCACAGAACATCCACCGGCGCGTTCGAATGGCATGCTCAGATCGGCTCCGTGCCCTCCCCAAGGATGGCGAGGTACCGATCGTAGGCGAACACGCGATTACGGCGATTGCCAGTGAGCTCGCGCGCGATGCCAGCGGCAATGAGCGCTGTCATGGCTTTCGACACCGTTGGAAACGACAACCCTGCGCGCCGCGCCGCCTCGTTCAGCGTCAGTATGGGTCTTTCGCAGAGCGTCTGGAGCACGCGCAGCATGGTGGCCGCACCGCGACCGTGAGCCTGCACTCGGGCGGTATCGTCCCTGTAGAGCGTGGCGAGGCGCTGCGCCGTCTCCACTGCGCTGGTGGCCGTGGCCGTCACGCCGTCGAGGAAGAAGTCGAGCCAGTCCTCCCAGTCGCCCTCCAGGCGCACTCGGTCGAGCAGCCGGTAGTACTCCTGCCGGTGCTGCTTGAAGTAGAGACTGAGATAGAGAAGCGGCTGCTCCAGCGTTCCTGCGTGGTGCAGCAGTAGTGGAATGAGCAGGCGCCCGATGCGCCCGTTGCCGTCGAGGAACGGGTGAATGGTCTCGAACTGGACATGCACCAAGGCGGCGGTGATGAGCACGGGGTACGCGGGGTCGGTCTCGTGGAATGTCCTCTCCAGCGCGCCCATGGTCTCTTCCACCAGATGCGGGGGCGGGGGCACATAGTGGGCGTTTCCGGGCCTGGTGCCACCAATCCAGTTCTGGGTCCGTCGGAACTCGCCGGGCTGCTTCTGCGCTCCGCGCCCACGCGCGAGGAGTCGTTCGTGCATTTCCCGCATGAGGCGATTCGACAGGGGAAAACCCTCGCGTAGCCGGCCCATGCCATGCTCGAGAGCCGCCACGTAGTTCGACACTTCCACCACGTCGTCGAATGGCACCCCCGGGGCCTCTTCGAGTTCGAACAGGAGCAGGTCCGACAGCGACGACTTCGTCCCCTCGATCTGTGAGGACAGCACGGCCTCGCGCCGAACGTAGGCATAGAGGAAGAGCTGGGGATCCGGGATGAGCGTGGTGATACTGTCCAGGCGCCCGAGCGCCAGCGTGGCCCTTTCGAGCAGGCGATGCCGGGCCCCTGTGAGGTCGAGTGGGGGGCTGGGTGGAAGCGGCGCCGGGACGAAGGCCCGAACCTCCTCGCCGCCCAGACGCGTCACCTCGAAGCGGCCGGTGATTCCTCGTTCCATGCCTGCCTATGCCGCTTTCGTTAAATAGCGAACACTGTTATTAAAGCAAACGGCCATTTACTTTAACATGGCGGCCATGACCAGCCTGGCCGGCCGGCTCGCTACTTGCCGAGGAACTCGCCGACCACGCGCAGTCCGTGCACGTGGTCGCAGACCGCCTTCACCGCCATCAGCATGGGGACGGCCAGCAGCATCCCCGGCACGCCCCAGGCCCAGCTCCAGAAGGCCAGCGCCAGGAAGATGGCCACGTGATTGAGCGAGGCGGCCCGGCTCAGGAAGTGGGGGGTGAGGAGCATGCCCTCGAGGCTGGTGATGACGAAGGCCAGGCCGCCCACCAGGGCCGCGCCGCCGAGAGTGCCAAACTGCAGGTAGGCGACCGCCGTCAGCACCACCGTCACGATCAGCGCTCCGAAGTAGGGCACGACGTTGAGCAGACCCGCGAAGAGTCCCCACGCCGCCGGCTGCTCCAGCCCCAGCCACCACAGCGCCAGGCCCGTCAGCACGGCCACCAGGGCCGAGGTGAGGATCTGCACCCACAGGAAACTCTGAATCTGGCGGGCGATGTCGTTGAGGATGTGGACGGTGACGCGCTTGGTGCCGAGCGTCTCCATCTGTCGCACCAGCTTGCGCTTGAAGGTGTCGTCCTCGTTCAGCATGAAGAGGGTGAGGAAGAGCACGGTGACGCCCTGCCCGAGCAGCGCCACGGCACCGACACCACCCACCCACAGCCAGTCGGACACGCGGAGCGGCTCGTCGATCTCGACACGGGTGACGCCCGGCCGCCGCGGCGGATCCACTAGGCGCATTCACGTCCGACGGTGCGGGTCACGGTTGAGTCCTCCGTGCGCCGACTGCCCGGAGCGCG
>JABFRY010000408.1 GCA_013140955.1 Acidobacteriota bacterium | reverse complement strand
GAACGCTCCCGACGCCGCGTTCTGGTCGGCGATGGGCGCGGCGGCATCGATGCCCACGCCGCCTGTCAGGTAGTAGAACGTGTAACCGAGGCACCACGCCTCGATGAAGACGTAGTAGAAGGACACGACCAGCGGGATGAGCACGCCAATGGCGCCTAGGTGCCGGAAGAAGGAGCCGCCACCCGCCACGCCGAGCACGCCCGGGGCCGAGTGGAACCCGTGCCGGCCCGCATGCCGCGCCAGCGTCCACTCCACCCACCCCACCGGAATGCCCAGCAGGAGCAGGGCACAGAAATAGGGGATCATGAACGCGCCGCCGCCGTTGGCGGCCGCCTGTCCGGGAAAGCGCAGGAAATTGCCCAGGCCGACGGCCGAGCCGGCCACCGCCAGGATCACGCCCACGCGCGTGCCCCACTCGTCGTGTCTGTGTTGTGACATAGGCAGATGGATGGCGCCGGTGCGCCGGGCCTCACGCCTCGCGGGCCATGGCGGTCGTCGAAACCGCAGGCATCCTAACACGCGGGTGCCGCGCGGCCGGTGCGCGCCGGGCGGGGTATGATGCGACCCGGGTGGCTGACTCCCTGGAGGCGCTGCTGCCGCGGGGAGCCGCGGCCGATACCACCGGAATCAAGGAGGTCCCGTGAACGCTACCGCTTCGGCCCTGTCCGTCCTCGCCGCGCTCATTTTCTCGTCCCAGGCCGCCCTGGCCGCGGACGGCGTCCTGCTCTCGGAGCGGACGACGACCGGCACCCGCACGGTCACCAACGAAATCAAGATCGAGCCCACGCGCATCCGGGCCCAGGTCGCGCCGGACGCCGGCGAGGCACAGACCATCATCTTCGATGGCACCCGGCAGGTCATGTGGATGATCAGCGACCAGCGCAAGGGCTACTCGGAGATGACCAAGGCCGACGTGGACCGCATGGCCGGCCAGATGAACGAGGCCATGAGCCGCATGCGCGAACAGATGGCCAACCTGCCACCCGCCCAGCGCGCACAGCTCGAGGCCATGATGCGCGGCCGCGGGATGCCGGGCGCCGGCGCCCAGGCGGCGGCGCAGACCGAGTACCGGAAGGCGGGCACCGCCACGGTCGGGTCGTGGACCTGCACGCGCTACGAGGGATTCGTCAACGGACAGAAGCAATCGGAGGTCTGCACGGTCGATCCGGCGACGCTGGGCTTCCGGGCGAGCGACTTCGAGGTGTCGAAGCAGCTGGCCGAGTTCTTCCGCCAGATGCTCCCCGAGGGCAGCGACGCGATGTTCCGCATCGGCGACGGTGGCGGGCAGGGCTTCGAAGGCCTGCCGGTGCGCCGCGTCTATACCCGCGGCAACCAGCAGATCGTGAGCGAGGTCACCGCCATCACGCGCGGCACTTTCCCGGACAGCGACTTCCAGGTGCCGGCCGGCTACACGAAGCTCCCGCTGCCAGGCACCGGGCGCGGCCGCTAGCGCCGTTTGCGCGTCGGCGTCGCACACCGGCCCGGAGTGCGACACCGACGCGAACATCGCGCGAGTCCCCGCGGGCATCACGCGCCGCACGGCCGCGCCACAGGTATCGAGAGCCGCGTCGGCGGCTCTCGTGCTGTACGGCGGGAGGTGTCCTGCGGGACGCGGCCGGTCGGTGGTGGCCGGTCGGTAGCGGCCGGCCAGCAGCGTTCGATCGGTAGCGGCCCGTCAGTAGTAGACGCGCACGCGCAGCGTGCCCGTGTTGTCGTTCAGGAAGTCGTCGTTCACGCCGAGGAACAGCCGCCCGCCCCCGCGCACGCGGATGGGGCCGCGCTCGCCCCCCACGAAGAACGGATCGCTTGATTCGCCGACGCGACCGATGAGCGCCGCCGCGGGCCGGTCCGGCAGGGGCCGCCCGGCGTTGAAGGGCGAGTTGTCCTCCCCCTCCGCACCGTCGCGGCGGTTGGGCCCCCATCGCACCTCGCCGGAGGCTTCGAAGTAGACCGTCTGGCCGGGCCGCAGGTCGATGCCCGTGTCCGTCCACGAGGTACGGGCCGACACCTGCACCTGCCGCTCCCGCAGCCCCGACGGCCGTCCCGCGGTGGGTGGGAGACCGCCACCGCCACCGCCAGGCCCATCGAACTCGATCCGGTCGATCTCCGCACGGTCCACGCGCACCGTCCGACGCCCGAAGCCCTCCCGGATTTCGAACACGACCTCGCGGGCCGTCACGCCCACGAGCGTGCCTTCCACGCGTTGGCCCGACGTGAGGACGAGCGTCTCGGCGAGCAGCACCGTCGTGCCGCACGCGATCAGGACACCCGCGACCGCTGCCATGATGCGCATGAGGACTCCTCCAGCAGGGGCCCGGCAGCCGTGCCGGGCGCAAGGCACCGTAGAGAACCGACCGTCGCAGTGTAGCGTGCCCAGGCCCCGCGGTGACCGGGCAGCGGCGCAGAGGCGCTCAGCGGCGCATCAGCGGCGCCTCAGCGGCGTGTCAGAGGAGCTGGTATCCGGAGGCCAGCAGCAGGCAGGCCAGCACGACCCGCAGGGCCCGGGCGGGCACGCGCGGCGCCATCCAGCTGCCCACCGCCACACCAGGAATGGATCCGACGAGCAGGTTGGCCGCCAGGCCCCAGTCCACGAAGCCGCCCTGCGCGTGTCCGGCCGCGGTGGCGCTGAGCAGCAGCGCCGCGTGGAACACGTCGGTCCCGACGATGGTCGCGGCGTTGAGGGGAAACACGTAGAGGAGGAACGGCACGAGGAGGGCGCCGCTCCCCACGGAGGTGAAGCCCACGAGCGCCCCGACCAGCCCGCCCACGATTGGCGTGCCCCGGCCCTGGAGCCGTTCGCGAACGCGCGCCGGCAGCTCGTGCGGCATGGCGCCCAGCACGCGCACCAGCATCAGGAGCGCAACGAGCAGGAGCACCACGCCCAGTGCCCGGCGCACGGCCGCATCGGCGGAGGCACTGTCCGGAATGAGACGGAGCACCAGCACCGCCGCCAGGCCGGCGGGAACGCTCGCCACAGCCAGTCGGCGCGCCAGGGCCAGGTCCACCGTCCCCTGCTTCCAGTGCAGGATCGACCCCGCGATCTTCGTGACCGCCCCGTAGACGAGGTCGGTGCCGACCGCGACGACGGGCCGGGTGCCGAGCACCAGGATCAGAAACGGCGTCATGAGCGCGCCGCCTCCGATCCCGGTGAGGCCGACCAGCATGCCGACGACCAGGCCGGTGAACGCTATCGCGGGATCCATCATGCTCGCGTCACCGGACGTCGCCCTGCTACGACGCCATCCTGGCCTGGAGTTCGGCGTCGATCGCCTGCATGAAGTCGTCGGTGGACAGGTACGGATGGTCGGGACGGATCAGGATGGCGAGGTCCTTCGTCATGCGGCCCGACTCGACCACGTCCACGCAGACCTGCTCGAGCGTTTCGGCGAAGCGCACGACCTCGGGCGTGGCGTCGAACCGCCCGCGGTACTGGAGGCCTCGCGTCCACGCGTAGATGGACGCAATGGGGTTGGTGGATGTCGGCTTGCCCTGCTGGTGCTGGCGGTAGTGCCGCGTCACGGTGCCGTGGGCGGCTTCGGCCTCGACGGACTTCCCGTCGGGCGACATCAGCACCGACGTCATCAGCCCGAGCGACCCGTAGCCCTGCGCGACCGTGTCGGACTGCACGTCCCCATCGTAGTTCTTGCAGGCCCAGAGGTAGCCGCCGTTCCACTTGAGGTTCGACGCCACCATGTCGTCGATCAGGCGGTGCTCGTAGGTGAGACCGGCCGCCTCGAACCTGGCCTTGAACTCGGCCTCGAACACGCGCTCGAACGTCTGCTTGAACGCGCCGTCGTACACCTTGAGAATCGTGTTCTTCGTGGACAGATACACCGGATAGTTCCGCCCGAGCGCATAGGTGAAGCAGGCCCTGGCGAAGCCCTCGATCGACGCGTCGAGGTTGAACATGCCCATCGCCACGCCGCTCCCGTTGGCCTTGATCACCTCGCGGCTGATGCCCTCGCCGCCGCCGGCGGGCGTCCAGCTGAGGGTGAGCGTCCCGGGACCGGGGAACTTGAAGTCCTGCGCCCGGTACTGGTCGCCGAACCCGTGGCGGGCCACGACGACGGGCTTGTCCCAGTGGGCCACGAGCCGCGGCACGTTCCGGCACACGATGGGCTCGCGGAAGATGGTGCCGTCGAGGATGTTGCGGATGGTCCCGTTGGGCGAGCGCCACATCTGCTTGAGGCCGAACTCCTGCACGCGGGCCTCGTCCGGCGTGATGGTGGCGCACTTGACGGCCACGCCGAACTCCCGGGTGGCATTGGCCGAGTCGATGGTGATCTGATCCCCGCTCTTGTCGCGCGACTCAATCCCCAGATCGAAGTACTTGAGGTCGACATCGAGATACGGAAGGATGAGCGTTTCGCGGATCTTCTGCCAGATCACGCGCGTCATCTCGTCCCCGTCCATCTCGACGATGGGGTTCTTCACCTTGATCTTCGCCATGCCTGCTCCTTTTGCACACACCGAGCGCCGGCAGCCCTCGGGCTCCAGCCACCGCTCCGAACCACGCGACCTGCGGGCGGAAAACTCCGAATTATAGTCCGCTGGGCTTCGGCCCGTCCCGCTCGGCCGGAACATGCGGGGGTAGGCTCCTCGGGCGGACGCGGCCGGACGCGGCCGGACGTAGGCCGCCTCGGCCGGGCGGCGTGTGTCGCCGCCCGGCCGGCACGCGGTCAGGCGAGGGAGTCAGGAGCGGGTGTCAGGCGCGGGTATCAGGCGCGCGAGGCGGTGACGCGCTCACGGAAGTCGGCCATCGCGCC
>JABFRY010000068.1 GCA_013140955.1 Acidobacteriota bacterium | reverse complement strand
CTCCATGCGCTCCTCATGATAGCCGCGCGGTGCTCCGTGCCGGCAGTCGCTGGCGTCGTGCCTGCAGGTGCGGCCTGCTGGCGCGCGGCCTGCTGGCGCTGCGCCCATGGAGCCTGCGGAGAAATTTCCCGGCGGAGTGCTACACCGAACCGACATACGGCGCTAGCCGAACAGGTTGAGCAGGGGCAGGGGGACGACGAACACACCGCCCCACGTCCGGACGATCGCCATCTGATCGACGATCTCGGCGCTCAGGTTCCAGGGGAGGATCAGCAGGAACGCGGGCTTCGTCTCCGTGACGCGCTCGGGCGGGTGAATCGGGATGCGACTGCCGGGGAGAAAATGCCCCTGCTTTCGGGGATTGCGATCCACGCAGTAGTCCACCATGTCGGCCGTCACCTCGCACACGTTGAGCAGGGTGTTGCCCTTGGCGGCCGCCCCGTAGCAGACCACGGCCTGTCCGGCATCGCGGGCGCCGTCCAGGAAGGCCACGAGCCGTCGCCGGGCTGCGGCCATCTTCACGGCGAAGGCTCCGTACCCCTCCAGCCGGCACAGGCCGGCTTCTGCTTCGAGGGCCCGCAGGGCCGCCACGCGGGGCGACGGGGTGCCCGCCTCGTGCCGCCGCTGGGCGAGCACGCGCAGCGAACCGCCCTGGGTGCTGAGGTGCTCCACGTCCACCACCTCGAGGCCGTGCGCCGCCAGCACGGTGGCCAGCGACGTGAGCGAGAAGTACTGCAGGTGCTCGTGATAGATGTTGTCGAACTGGCCGTCCTCGACGAGGGCGAGCAGGGAGTGGCACTCCAGGCTCACCGTTCCGCCGGGGGCGAGCAGGATCTCGAGGCCCTCCACGAAGTCGTTGAGCGCGGGCACGTGCGCGATGACGTTGTTGGCGACGATGAGCCGCGGTCGCGGGGCCTCGTCCGCGAGCTGCCGGGCCACCTCGGCCCCAAAGAACTGCACGCGGGTCGGGATGCCGCGCGCCTCGGCCGCGCTCGCGATGTTGGCCGCGGGCTCGATGCCCTGCACCTGCAGGCCCTTGCGCGCGAAGTACTGCAGCAGGTAGCCGTCGTTGCTCGCGACCTCCACGACCCGGTCGCCCGGCCCCAGCCCCAGGCGCTCGGTGATGGCGTCGGCAAACTGCTCGGAGTGCCGCAACAGCGTGCTCGAGAACGACGAGAAGTAGGCATAGTCGCCGAAGATGTCCTCGGGCGGCACCATGGATTCGAGCTGGACGAGGAAGCACTGCTCGCACACGTAGGCACGAAGCGGGTAGGACGGCTCGGGACGCGTGAGCTGATCGGCGGTCAGGTAGGCGTTGGCCAACGGCGTGGCACCGAGGTCCGCAAACACGTGTCGGAGCGGTGTGCCGCAGAAGCGACAGTCGGCGTTCGCGTGTCCGAGCGTGTCAGGTCGCGTCATGCGTCCGGCCGTCCCGTGTCCCCGCGGGGAGCCGCCGTCACCAGCGCCGGCCACTGCGCGTCCCGTTCCGAGATCACGGTGACCGCCAGAGGCCACGCGATCCCGACCGCCGGGTCGTCGTACCGGAAGCCGTCAGCCAGATCCGGCGCATAGGGGTGGGACACCAGGTACGACACGTCGGTGTCGTCCTCGAGCGTCTGGAAGCCGTGTGCGCACCCTTCAGGCAGGTAGAGCGCCCGCCGGTTCGTGGCGCTCAGCTCGCACGATACCCACTGCCGGTAGGTGGGGGAATCCGGCCTGACGTCCACCGCCACGTCGTAGATGGCGCCACGCGTGCACTGCACGAGCTTGGCCTCGGCTGCCGGTGCATGCTGGAAGTGCATGCCGCGCAGCGTGCCCCTCCTGCGGTTGTGGGACGTGTTGGCCTGGGCGATCACCGGGTTGAGCTGACGCGCACGGAAGTCGTCGGCGCTGAAGGTCCGCACGAAGTACCCGCGCGCGTCCGGAATCGCCTGCGTGTGCACGACGAACACCCCGGCGAGGCGCGTGGGCTCGAAGGTCACGGGCGGGTCCAGTAGAAGTCGGCATCCAGCCGGCCGGTGTCCACGAGGTGCCGCAACTGGTGCAGGCGGGTGAACGGCTTCGCCCGCAGGTGCGCCTCGGTGAGGCCGACCTGCGCGTACAGCGCGTGGAGCTGCTCGGCGCCGCGCCGCAGGGTCCACTCGCACTGGAACCCCGGCAGGGCGCCGCGGATCTTGCCGAACGCCACGCGGTAGCTCCGCTGGTCGGCGTCCGCCGCGCCGAAGCTGACCTCGCAGCCTGGAAAGACGCTGCCGATGCAGGCCGCGATGTCGCGCACCTGGAAGTTCTCGGCGTCGTCGCCGACGTTGAAGACCTGGTTGTGGACCACCTCGCGCGGCGCCTCGAGGGCGGCCATCATCGCGCGCGAGATGTCGAGCACGTGGACGATGGGCCGCCACGGCGTCCCGTCGCTGGTCATGGCAATCCGGTGGGTGGTCCACGCCAGCGCCGCCAGGCCGTTCACCACCAGGTCGAACCGCATGCGCGGCGAGGCGCCGTAGGCCGTGGCGTTCCGGAGGAACGTGGGGGAGAAGTCGTCGCCCGCCAGTTCGGCCAGCTCGCACTCGTCGGCGACCTTGAAGAGCGCGTAGTCGGTCTGCGGGTCCACCTGCGACGTCTCGTCCACGAGATCCTGGGCGGACTTGCCGTAGACGCTGCACGAGGACGCGTAGACGAAGCGGCTGACGCCGGCCTCGCGCGCCAGCTTCGCCAGGCGCATGGTGGCCAGGTGGTTGATCTGGTAGGTGAGGCGCCTGGAGAGCTGGCCGAGTGCGTCGTTGGAGAGACCTGCCAGGTGCAGGATCGCGTCGATGCCCTCGAGGTCCTCCCGTCGCACGTCCCGGATGTCCCGGCGGATGGTGCGGTACGGCTGCTCGGGCGGCGGGCCCAGTTCGGCCTCGGTGAAGTAGCCCGTGTCGAAGCCGACGACCTCGTGTCCGGCCCGCACGACGAGCGGCGCCAGCAGGCTCCCGATGTAGCCCTCAGTGCCGGTGATGAGGATACGCACGTTGCTGCAGCTCCCGGTGTGGTGTGGCCGCTACCAGACTTTCCATCGGGCATCGCCCGCCTGCCAGATGCGCTCGAGCGTATCGCGATCGCGCGGCGCGTCCATGCACTGCCAGAAGCCGCCGTGCCGGTAGGCGGCGAGCTGCCCCGCCTGCGCGAGCCCGGTCATGGGCGCATCCTCCCAGGCCTGCTCGTCCGAGGTCACGGCGTCGAGCGCAGCCGGCTCGATCACGAAGAACCCGCCGTTGACCCACATGTCGTCGAGTCGCGGCTTCTCCTGGAAGCCCACGGGGTGCCCGTCGGCGCCAAAGGCGATGACGCCGAAGTGCAGGCGCGGCTGCACAGCCGTCACGGTGACCAGCCGGTGCTGCGCGCGGTGGAGGGAGAGCAGCGCCGTGACGTCCACGTCGGCGACCGCGTCGCCGTAGGTCATGCAGAACGTCTCGTCCCCGAGCAGGTGCCGCACCCGTCGCAGCCGGCCGCCGGTGGCGGTGTGCAGGCCCGTGTCCACCACCTGCACCGTCCACGGCTCGGCACCCCGCTCCTGCTCGAAGAACTCGCAGAGCCGGTGCCCGGCGTGGCCGGCGCACACGACGAAGTCGGAAATCCCGTGTGCCTGGTAGCCCTTGAGGATGTGCCAGAGAATGGGGCGGCCGCCGACCTGGACGAGCGGCTTCGGAAGGGCGGCGGTGGCATCGCCCATGCGCGTCCCCAGACCGCCCGCGAGGATCACGGCCTTCATTCAGCGCCCGCCGCGCGCGCGCACGTGCCCCGGATGACCATCACGCGGCGCGCCAGCGCGGCACGAACGGACCCGTCGAGGGGAGGATACCTGTGTGAGCAATCGGGCATTCGAGTGAACAGCGAATTATAGAATACTTGCCGTCCGACCTTTCTCAGGAGCGACCATTCACGGTGACTCTCCCACATGGCTGGCGGTGGCTGCCCGGCGCCGTCCTCGGGGCCTGGTGCCTGCTCGCCGCGTCGGCCGCTGCCCGTACCGCGTGGCGGCAGCCGCCCGATCCGCTGCCGCGACTCGACCGTGAGTTCGCCGCGTTCCTGCCGCTGCTGCCGTCCCGCGGGGACGTGGGCTACCTCTCCGCGTACCGCGAGCCGGGCTCGGTGGACGCGCTCCGCACCTACTACGCGGCCCAGTACGCGCTCGTGCCACTCCATCTCGTCGATCGCCCCACGCCCGAGTACCTCATCGTCGCCAGCGGCGCGGACGACCCGGGCGGCGACCCGCGCCTCGAGGGTTTCGTCGAGGTGGTGATCGCGCCCGGCGGGCATCGTCTCTTCCGGCGCGCCAGATGATGGGCGTGCTGCCCGGGCTGGTGCTGCCGATCGCGGCCACCTGGCTCCTGCTGCGCGCCTCCGGACTGCGCACGCGGTCGGATACGCCGGCTGTCACGTTCACCCTGAGCGTGGCGCTCGGCCTTGGCGTGGCCTCCATCGCGGCTTTCTGGTTCGTGGTCGCCGGCGGGACGCTCGGGCCGCGGTTCGTGGCTCTCGATGCCGGTGCGTGGAGCCTGGTGGGGCTGCTCTCGGCCTGGCGCCTGCGCGTGGCGACCGGCGGCGTGCGTCCCGACACGGATTCTCCCGACGCGGACTCCAGCGCCTGGCGCGCCGACGGCGCCACCCGCGCCGCGCAGGTGCTGTTCGGCCTGGTGGCCGCGCTGGCGCTGGTGACACTCGTCGGGGAGCACCGCGCACTGCCCTACGGGCAGTGGGATGCCTGGGCGGTCTGGAACCACAAGGCCCG
>JABFRY010000438.1 GCA_013140955.1 Acidobacteriota bacterium | reverse complement strand
TTGCCACGGCGCCCGAGAAGGATGGCACGCCGGTCGCGTCTCCCGATCAGCTCTCGCAGGCGCTGGCGCGCGGGGCCAGCCTGCCCGTGCAGCCGTGGGCCGACAGCACGGCAGGACGCAGCCTGATGGCCAGTCTCCCCGACGCCGGATCCGTGCGGGCCTCGCGCGAGATTCCCGACCTCGGCGTCACGGTCCTCACCCTGTCGAACGGAGCCGAGGTGTGGCTCAAGCCCACCGACTTCAAGAACGATCAGGTGGTCTTCACGTCCTACGCACGCGGGGGCACGTCCCTCGCGCCCGAGGCCGACTACACCGACGCCTCGCTCAGCACGGGCCTGGTGGCCATGGCGGGGGTTGGCGGGTTGTCGCCCACGGATCTGGACCGGCTGCTCGCCGGACGTATCGCGAACGTCTCGGCCTACATGGGCCAGAGCACCCACGGGGTGTCGGGCTCGAGCACGCCGCGCGACCTGGAGACGGCGCTGCAGCTCCTGCACCTGCACTTCACGGCACCCAACCGGACGCCCGAGTCCTTCGACCTGCTGAAGCGGCGGTTGTCGGCGGCGCTCGCCAACCAGTCGGAGAATCCCGGGGCGGTGTTCGGGGAGCGGGTCCGGCTGCTCAATACCGGGGAGCATTTCACGGCGCGGGCCACACGGGCCGAGGACCTGGCCGGGCTGCGTCTCGACCGGATGGCCGCCTACTACGATGCCCGCTTCGGCAATGCCGCCGATTTCACGTTCTTCTTCGTGGGTGCGTTCACCGTCGAGCAGATCACGCCGCTCCTCACGCGGTACATCGGCTCCCTGCCGTCCCGGGGGCGTGCCACGACGTCGCTCGGCGAGATGCGCCTCCAGTTTCCCACCGGGATCACGCGTGAGACGGTCCGCAAGGGGCGGGAGCCTCGCAGCCAGACCGTGGTGAGCTTCTTCGCCGATCCGGGCCTCGACGAGCTGGCCATGCACCGCGTGCGCGCCGCTGCCTCGGTCCTCGAAGCCCGCTTGCGCGACCTGCTGCGAGAGGAGCTCGGCGGCACCTACTCGGTGGGTGTCGGCTTCTCCAGCAATCAGCCTCAGCCAGGGTACGGCCTGACGACCGTGCAGTTCGGCAGTGCCCCCGACACGGCCGAGCGCCTGACGGCGGCGGTGCTCGACGCAGTCGAGCGCCTGCAGCAGGACGGCCCGACGGCGGCCGAGATCGACCGCGTGACGGAGACCGAGTTGCGGGAACTGGAGACCTCGGAGCGGCAGAACAACTACTGGCTCAACTCCCTGCAGACGCTCCACCTGTTCGACTGGGACCCGCGCCGCATCCTGGCCCGGCGCGCGCGCGCCGAGGCCCTGACGCCGCAGAACGTGCTGGAGGCCCTCCGCGCGTACTTTCCCCTGGACCGGTATACCGTGGTGACGCTCGTGCCAGACACGATGTAACCACGTGCGCACGACCCGACCCCACGGCACTCGGCCCACGCGGGGAGGTGGCAGCCGCGTGCCCGCCTGACGGCGTTCCCCATTTCACCAAGGTGGCGATGCAGTACATCTACACGATGAAAGGCCTCGGGAAGGTACATCCTCCCGATGCGGTCGTTCTCAAGGACATCTGGCTCTCGTTCCTGCCCGGCGCCAAGATCGGCGTGCTGGGCCTCAACGGATCGGGCAAGAGCTCACTGCTCCGGATCATGGCCGGCGAGGACACGGAGTTTCTCGGCGAAGCGGCCGCGGCCGACGGCATCTCCGTCGGATACCTGTCGCAGGAGCCGGTCCTCGACGCGTCGAAGTCGGTGCTCGGCAACGTGGAGGAGGGTGTCTCGGAGACCAAGGCGCTCCTCGACCGCTACGACGCCGTCAACATGAAGCTCGGGGAAGACCTGTCGCCCGACGAAATGGACAAGGTGCTCGAGGAGCAGGGGCGCCTGCAGGACCGGATCGACGCCGTCAACGCGTGGGACATCGACTCGCAGCTCGAACTGGCGATGGACGCCCTGCGGTGTCCGCCGCCGGATGCCGACGTCACGACCCTCTCGGGTGGCGAGCGGCGGCGCGTCGCGCTCTGCCGCCTGCTGCTGCGGTCCCCCGACCTCCTCCTGCTCGACGAGCCCACCAATCATCTGGACGCCGAGTCGGTGGCCTGGCTGGAGCGCTTCCTGAAGGACTACAAGGGCACGGTCGTGGCCGTCACCCACGACCGGTACTTCCTCGACAACGCCGCCGAGTGGATCCTGGAGCTCGATCGGGGTTCGGGTATTCCCTGGAAGGGCAACTACTCGTCGTGGCTCGACCAGAAGCAGCAGCGTCTCGCCCAGGAGGAAAAGGCCGAGACCAAGCGCCAGAAGACGCTGCAGCGGGAACTCGAGTGGATCCGGATGGCACCGCGCGCCCGCCAGGCCAAGGGCAAGGCGCGCCTCAACGCCTACGAGCAGCTGCTCAACGAGGACACGTCCCGCAAGCCGGACCAGGTGGAGATCTACATCCCGCCCGGGCCACGGCTCGGAGATCTCGTGGTCGAGGCCAGGGGTGTCCGCAAGGCCTACGGCGAGCAGTTGCTCATCGACGATCTCAACTTCACGCTGCCGCGCGGCGGCATCGTCGGCGTGATCGGCCCGAACGGGGCCGGCAAGACCACCCTGTTCCGGATGATCACGGGCCAGGAGCAGCCCGATGCCGGAACGCTCCGACTGGGCGACACCGTGGAACTGGGCTACGTGGACCAGGGGCGGGACGCGCTGCGTGGGGACCTCAGTGTCTGGGAGGAGATCTCCGGCGGGCTCGACGAGCTGCAGGTCGGGAAGCGTGCCGTGGCATCGCGCGCCTACGTCTCGTGGTTCAACTTCAAGGGCGCCCAGCAGCAGCGGAAGGTGGGCAGTCTCTCGGGCGGCGAGCGCAACAGGGTCCATCTCGCGAAGCTGCTGCAGAGGGGGTCCAATCTCCTGCTGCTCGACGAGCCGACCAACGATCTCGACGTCGACACGCTCAGGGCCCTCGAGGAGGCGCTGCTCGGCTATGCCGGCTGCGCGGTGGTCATCAGCCACGACCGCTGGTTCCTCGACCGCATTGCCACCCACATGCTGGCCTTCGAGGGCGACAGCCGGGTCGTCTGGTTCGAGGGCAACTACCAGGACTACGAGGCCGATCGTCGTCGCCGCCTGGGGGCGGAGGCCGATCGGCCCCATCGCATCAAGTACCGCAAGCTCACGAGGTGACGGCCCGGTGCCCGGGTGCCGGCCTTCGGGCCGGCTTCCGGGTCGTCGGGTTCCCACTCCGCAGCAGGAGAGTGCACATGACCAGGGAACGACGCTCCCGCGTCGGCCACGCCACCGGCGCGAGGCGGCACGTCACGCACCGCAGCATGCCCCCGCCACGCCGTGACGCTGCCTCGTCTCACCTCGCCACGGGAGCTGCGGGCGAGCCGCTGGCCCACCCCGACGGCTGCGCCTGCGCAGACGCCCCGGCGGGCCTGGCGTGAGCGTCCCCGACCTCCGATCGTTCATCGCGCAGCTGCAGCGCGCGGGTGACCTGGTCACGGTGGATGCGCCGGTCGATCCGGTGCTCGAAGTGGCGGAGATCCATCGCCGGGTGATTGCCGCGGGAGGCCCGGCGCTTCTGTTCACCAACGTCCGGGGTTCGGACTTCCGGCTGGTGACGAATCTGTTCGGCACTGCGCGCCGTGCGGCGCTGGCGTTCGGTGAGCGTCCCTTCCGGCTCGTGCGTCGTGCCGTGGAACTGGCCGAGACCCTGCTGCCGCCGTCACCCGCTGCCCTGTGGAACGCCCGCGACGTGGCCGGGGACCTCCTGCGCGTGGGGACCCGCCGGGTCGACACGGGACCCGTCGTGGAACGTGTGACGACCGATGTGCGCCTCGATCGGCTGCCGGCACTCACGTGCTGGCCCGAGGACGGCGGTCCGTTCCTCACCCTGCCGCTCGTGTACACCCAGCACCCCGATCGCCGGGGCCACAACCTGGGGATGTACCGGATGCAGGTGCACGATGCGCGCACCACCGGCATGCACTGGCAGATCGGCAAGGGGGGAGGCTATCACTACGCCCTGAGCGAGGCACGGGGCCAGGCGCTGCCCGTGACCGTGATGCTCGGCGGCCCCCCGGCTCTGGTGCTGTCGGCCATCGCGCCGCTGCCCGAGAACGTGCCCGAACTGGTCCTGGCCTCGGTCATTGCCGGTGAACGGCTGCCGCTCGTGCAGGGGCACGGCCCGCATCCGCTGGTGGCCTCGGCCGAGTTCGCGCTCATCGGCAGCGTGCCGGCCGCGGTCCGGCGACCGGAGGGCCCCTTCGGCGACCACTACGGCTACTACTCGCTGACCCACGACTATCCGGTGTTCGAGGTCCAGCGGCTGGCGCATCGGGCCGACGCCATCTTTCCCGCGACGGTGGTGGGCAAGCCCCGGCAGGAGGATTTCTACCTCGGCGACCTTCTGCAGGACCTGCTCTCGCCGCTCTTCCCCCTGGTGATGCCCGCGGTCGAGCAGCTGTGGTCCTACGGCGAGACCGGGTACCATTCCCTGTCGGCGGCCGTCGTGAAGCAGCGGTATCGGCGCGAGGCGATGGCCAGCGCCTTCCGGATCCTCGGCGAAGGGCAGCTCTCGCTCACCAAGTTCCTGCTGGTGACCGATCGGCACGTGGACCTGCGCGACTTCCGGCGGACGCTCGAACACGTCCTCGAACGGACGAACCCCGAAACCGATCTGTACGTGATGTCGAACCTCTCGATGGACACGCTCGACTACACCGGGCCCTCCGTCAATGAGGGGTCGAAGGGGGTC
>JABFRY010000324.1 GCA_013140955.1 Acidobacteriota bacterium | reverse complement strand
CTCCTGCGCGCCGGCGCCGGAGAGC
This sequence comes from Acidobacteriota bacterium, assembly GCA_013140955.1. Taxonomy (GTDB): domain Bacteria; phylum Acidobacteriota; class Vicinamibacteria; order Vicinamibacterales; family UBA2999; genus JABFRY01. The sequence goes on along the minus strand of JABFRY010000324.1, from coordinate 4,770 downwards.
TGCCACACCGTGCCGGGGAGCGGCTGCCAGGCCACGACCACCAGCAGGAACCAGAGGCTGGACAGCCAGACATAGGCCGGGCGTTCGAGCTCCACCGACAGCCACTTCGACACGAGCCGGCGCACCGGGCCCCGCGCGAAGAGGCTGTGGTGCAGGGCGAAGGACGAGAAGAGGGCCACATCGATGGCCACGGCACCGAGCGGCGTCGCCCGACCCGTGCCTGCCCGTGCCCCGTGGTCGAGACCGCCGGCCAGGAGCGCCGCAAAGCCCGCGATCGAGAGCACCGCCATGCCGGCGCCCGACCACGCCACGGCACGCGCGGCGAGGGAGCGGGGCAGCGGGTTCGGATGCACGCCGTATTATAGGAACCAGCGTCCGGCGGTCCGTCGCGCCTGCGGTCCCGGTCGATCCCGAAGGGTCCCGCCCGTGGCGCCGTCTGCCGCAACCGAAGGGCATATACTGGCCCGTGCTCCGCGTACGCGGGTGGCAGCATGCACACGAGGGAACTGATGGCCAAGCTGTTGACCGTTCGAGGCTCGATTGCGGTGTGCGCCCTCCTGCTCGTGATCGGGCTGGCGTTCGCCCAGACCCGCCAAGGCCCCGAGCCGACGCCGCTGGCCGCCGCCCGGCAGGCTCTCGACGAGGGTCGGTTCGGTGCCGTCGCGGGCCTGCTGAGCGGTCTGGAAGATCCGGAGGCCACGCTCCTGCGCATCAGGGCCGACATCGGACGGGGCCGCTACGACGAAGCCCTGGCCGCCCTGGCGCCGATCGCGGCGGCCCAGCCCGGCGGGGATGCGGCGCTCGAGCAGGGCCGGCTGCAGTGGTATCTCGGTCGCCGTGCCGATGCGACCCGGACCCTGCAGGGCGTGCTGGCACGGTCCGCCCGCCGAACCGGCGGAGACTTCCTGCGGATGGGGCTGGCCGCCCGCACGCTGCGCCAGTTCCGCCAGGCCAACCAGTTCTTCCGGGAGGGCGCGGGCCTCACGCCCGACGATCCTGCGCTCAACACGGCCTGGGGCGAGCTGTTCTTCGAGGGGTACGAGAACGCCGAGGCGTTTCGCTCGTTCGAGCTCGCGCAGCAGGCCAATGGCGCCTACCTTCCCGCCCGCGTGGGCGCGGCCCGCGTGCTCATGCAGGACGGCCCGCCGCAGGCGCGCGCCCTCATCGACGCCATCCTCGAGGTGAACGCCGACCATGTCGAGGCCTTGCTCCTCCAGGCGGAGTTCGCGCTCGACGACCGCAAGCGTGACGAGGCCGCCGCGCTCATCGAGCGGGCCCTCGCGGTCAACCCACGCAGTCTCGAAGCCCTGGCGCTGCGTGCGACGCTGGCGTCGCTGGCCGGGCAGGACGACGAGTCCGAGCGACGGGCCGCGGCCGTGCTCGCCATCAATCCCGTCTACGGCGAGGTCTACCGGGTGGCGGGGGACCATGCGGCCCGCAACTACCTGTTCGACGAGGCCGTGGTCCTGGTGCGCCGGGCCGTGGAGATCGACGCCGAGAACGCGCGGGCGTGGTCGGACCTGGGCCTCCACCTGCTGCGCACCGGCGACGAGGCGTCCGCCCGGGGCGCCCTCGAGCGGGCGTTCGACGCCGCGGATCGTGCCGGGCACGGCAATCCGGTCGTCACCAACTCGCTCGAGCTCCTCCGGTCGCTCGACGAGTTCGAAACGATCCGCGAGGGGGACATCGTGATGAAGCTCCACGCCGACGAGGCCGGGGTGATGCGCGAAGTCGCCATGCCCCTGGCGCGCGAGGCGCTGGCCGCCCTGTCGGAGCGCTGGGACTTCACGCCGACCGGGCCGATCCTCATCGAGGTCTTCCCCCGGCACGACGACTTCGCCGTCCGGACGCTCGGGCTGCCGGGATTCCTCGGTGCGCTCGGCGCCTGCTTCGGGCGTGTGGTCACCATGGACTCCCCGCGGGCGCGTCCCCCGGGGACGTTCAGCTGGGGCGCCACGCTCTGGCACGAGCTGGCGCACGTGATCACGCTGCAGATGTCCAACAACCGCGTGCCACGCTGGCTGACCGAAGGCATCTCGGTCTTCGAGGAGCGGCGCGCCCGCGCGGAGTGGGGCCACGAGATGGACGTGAGCTTCGCGCAGGCGATGAACGCCGGCGAGGTGCTGAAGCTGGCGGACCTCAACGAGGGCTTCACCGACCCGAAAACCATCTCGCTCGCCTACTACGAGGCCTCGCTCCTGGTGGAGCACATCGTGGAGCGCTTTGGCGAGGAGGCCCTGCGCGGCCTGCTGCGCGCCTACGGGCGCGGCCTCGAGACGGACGAGGCCCTGCGGGCGGCCACGTCCGTGGAGATGGACGACCTGCAGGAGTCGTTCGACGCGGCGATGGAGCGCCGGTATGCCGACCTGCGGACGTCGCTGGAACGGCCCGAGGACCTGACGCCCGACATCGGCCTGGAGCAGCTGCGCATCATGGTGGACGGCAGCCCCGACAGCTTCCCGCTGCGGACGCTCCTTGCCAGGGCGCTGCACGAGTCGGGTGATGCCGCCGGCGCGATCGCCCAGCTGGAACGCGCCGCCGAACTCATGCCCACCGCCACGGGGGAGGCGAACCCCAACGGTCTCATCGCCACGATTGCCCTGGAGCAGGGCGACACCGCGCGGGCCATCACGGCCCTCACGGCGCAGATCCGCGTGGACCACACCAACATCGAGGCGGCGCGTCAGCTGGTCTCCCTGCTGCCGGCCGATGCGGCGCCCGCCGTGCGGGAAGACGCCTACGCCCGCCTCGCTGCCATCGACCCGTTCGACACCGAGGCCCAGCTGGCACTCGGAGGATTGGCGCTCGATCGGCGCGACCCGGCCGCCGCCATTCCCGCGCTCCGCGCGGCCCTGGCGACCCGGCCGCCAGACGCGGCGGGAGTGAACGTCAGCCTGGCGCGTGCCCACGTGCTGGCCGGGAATCTGGACGACGCCAAGCGGCACGCGTTGGCGGCCCTCGAGATTGCCCCGTCGTTCGAGGAGGCGCAGGAACTTCTGCTCGAGATCATCGACCGCGGCGCGGCGGCGCCGGCCGGCGTACGCTGAACGATCCGGCCATCGCGGTCCCGGTCAGCGCAGGTCGTTCCACCACTCGACGCGTGCCCGCTCCGGGCGCCGGAAGACGAACACGGTGAGCACACCCGCGACGAAGCCGGCGACGTGTGCCCAGAACGCCACGCCCCCGGCCGGGGCACCTGGCGTGGCCGTGGCCAGCGACCCCACGCCGTTGAGGAACTGCATCAGGAACCAGATGCCCAGGAAGAAGATGGCGGGCACCTCGATCAGTTGCACGAACACGAACAGCGGCAGCAGCGTCACGATCCGGGAGTGCGGATAGAGCACGAAGTACGCGCCCATCACCCCGGCGATGGCGCCACTGGCCCCGATCATGGGAATCGTGGAGCCCGGCTCGATGGCGGTTTGCGCGAGCGCCGCCGCGGCGCCGCACAGGAGGTAGAACGCCAGGAAGCGACCATGTCCCATCCGGTCTTCGACGTTGTCGCCAAAGATCCAGAGATAGAGCATGTTGCCGCCGAAGTGCAGCAGCCCTCCGTGCAGGAACATCGAGGTCGCCACGGTCATCCACGAGAAGTCGGCCGGCACGAGGCCATACCGCGTGGCGAACGCCTGGCCGGCCTGGGCGTCGAGTGAGAACTGGAAGGCGAACGCCAGGGCGTTCAGCACGATGAGCACCACCGTGACCACCGGGGTGGTTCTCGACGGAATGACGTCGCGCAGGGGAATCATGGCCGACAGCGGGAACGGTTCGGTCCGGCTAGGGTACAGTATCCGGACACGCTGACATGGTCTGCACACACTGCGGCACCGAGATTGCCGCCAAAGCCCTCATCTGTTACCGCTGCGGCCGCGCCACCACCGAGCCGCGTATCACGCCTCCCCGGACAGGCCCGCTCTTCGACCGGCCGCGACGCTCCAGGCTGCCCCTCATCGTCGTGGTGGCGGCGCTCCTGGCGCTGCTGGCCTGGTGGCTCCTGGCGGGCTGAGGGCAGGGCGCGTCAGCGGGTCCTGGTCAACTGCTCGTCGATCCGCGGCAGGGCGTCGAGCACCACGTCGGCCACGATGCCCAGGCTCCTCGCGCTCACCTGGTCCAGGTCGTCCCGTGCCGTGTGCCAGGCCGGGTAGTCGAAGTCGATGATATCCACGGCCGGGATGCCGGCTCGCAGGAACGGCACGTGGTCATCCTCCAGGGCGAGCTGCTGGGGGAGGAAGTGCGCCCCGTGTCCCAGCCGTTCGGCCGACGACCAGATGATGTCGGTCAGCCACGGCGTGGAGTAGGACTCGCGCCGGATGTTGAGGTCGCGGTCACCGATCATGTCGAGCAGGACGAGCGCCCGGAGGCCCGCCAGGGATCCATCGGCCCGCGCGGCCTCCACGTAGTGGCGGCTGCCGTACGTGTTGTCCGTTCCCTGCCACTCGGGCAGGGTGGCTTCCTCACCGTCCAGGAAGAGCAGCTCGATGGTGTGCTCGTGGGTGCGCCCGGCGAGCACCCGCCCGAGCTCCAGCAGCACGGCCGTGGAGGAGGCGCCGTCACTGGCGCCCACGAACCGGAACTGCGAGAAGCGCTTGGTGTCGTAGTGGCTGGCGATGGCGATGCGGTCCGTGCGCCGGCCCGGCAGGGTCGCGATCAGGTTCACCATTCGGAGGCGGCCGACTGGTGTCTCGGCGTCGAAGGCCTGTTCGCGGACCGCGATGCCCGCCGCGCGCAGCTGCTGGAGCAGATACTGGCGCGTGGCGTCGAGCGCAGGGG
>JABFRY010000025.1 GCA_013140955.1 Acidobacteriota bacterium | reverse complement strand
ACGCGTGCCCGAGCCAGACGCTCGCGCGCGGCGACACCTGGTAGCCGACCGCGGTGCGGACGATGGTGAGCCCGAGCTCCGACACATCGTCCATCACGCGCGGCTGTACCTCGAGGTGCGACCGCCAGTGCTCAGAGAGGCGGCCGAGCGCGAGCGCCTGCACCCACAGCTGGGCCTCGCTCGTGTCCTGCGCGGCGGCGGGCCACGCCGTGAGCACCAGGAGCAGCGGAACCAGCGCCCGCAGGAGCGCCCGTGCCGATGGACGGCACCCGCTCATCCGGCCGTCGCCGCCCGTGGCCGCGGCTGCGGTGGGACCTGCGGCTGCAGTGGTGCCTGTGCCTGGGGCTGGGGCTCTGGCTGCGCCAGCGGCGCGGCCGCAATCTCTGCCACCGCCGGACGGGGTGCCGCGCGTCGAGCAGCCATGGCCTCCTCCTTGCGCGCCGAGGTGCCCACGATGCTCGCGTCCACGTAGAAGTGGCGGACGTGCCCGCACATCCACGACTCCTCGATGAAGTCCACGGTCCCGGTGGCCACGTCGTACATGGCGCCCACGAGCCCGATTTCGCCCTGCTCCACCATCTCGCGCAGCACCATGCTGCGTTCGATCACGCCCTCGACGGTGCGCAGCACCTGGATCCGCGCCACCCGGTCCACGAACTCCGGGTTGGACGACGTGCGGTTCTCGGTCACCGTGCGCTCGTAGTAGACCGACGGCTGGATCATGTTGAGCAAGGTGGAAAGGTTGCCGAGCTGGATCTGGTCGCAGGCGCCCTTGATGGCGCCGCAGCTGGTGTGCCCGAGCACGACCAGCAGCCGCGACCCGGCGACCTTGCAGGCGAACTCCATGCTCCCGAGCACCGCCTCCGCCAGGACGTTGCCCGCCAGCCGGATGCTGAAGATGTCGCCGAGGCCCTGGTCGAAGACGAGCTCGGCCGAGGTGCGCGAGTCGATGCAGCTCAGGATCGTGGCGAACGGCCACTGCCCGGCCCGCGTCTCGTTCACCTGCTCGAGCAGGTTGCGGTTGGCCTTGAGGTTGTTGACGAACCGGGCGTTGCCTTCCCGCAGGTAGGAGAGGGCAATCTCCGGCGTGGTCGTCGACTGACTGTCCTTGTTATGAGTCCGCATGGTCGCACTCCTCCATGAACGCCCGGCACGAGGAAACGGCGTCTGACCGGGCGACTGGTTCAGACGCATCGGGACGCCCCCGCGCGACACGCGCGCCGGGTGCGCCGATTCACGCACGTCATCGGACGGCTCCCGCGCCCGGCACCGCGATGGCCACCTCGGGCACCACGGTCAGGAACGCGTCCGCCGGTCCGATGAGCAGGCCGGGCGCGAGGCCCAGCACGAGCAGGAAGCCGAAGAGCGCTGCGGTCACGACGCGTTCGCGAGCCGACAGGTCCGGTGCGAGCACGGGCACCGGCCGGCCCAGGAACGCACGCGAGTAGGCCACGAGCGTGGACACCGCGAGTGTGGCGCTCGACACGATGACCAGGACGGTGCTGACCGGGCTCTCCATCCAGAGTGCGTGCAGCAGCAGGTCGTCGGCCACGAAGCCCGACGTGCCGGGCATCGCCACGCCCGCGGCGCCGAAGAAGGCGTAGGCCACGGCGAGCCGCGGGAGAGCCCCCACCCGGCCGCCGCCGTCGTCGAAGCGCACCGCCCCGACCCGCTCCTCGAGCGAACTCGTCATGATACCAAGCCCGCCGAGCGCCAGCCCGGCCGACACGACCACGAGCAGCGCAGCGGCGAAGTTGTCATGGCTGGCCGCCCCGACCGCCGCCAGGACGAGCCCGCCGTGCATCGAGGTGGTGGCCCGGTAGAAGCCCCGCAGGTCGCGCTGGACGATCGACAGCAGCGCACCCCCCAGGGCTGCGACCGCGCCGATCCGGACGACCAGGGGCGCGAGGGCCACGGCCTCCGGATGGTGGTCCACGAACCGCAGGTGCACGAAGACCAGGACGATCGTGGACGCCAGCTGCTGGATCTGGACGATGGGCGCACGCTCGCAGAGGCTCGACACGCCGGCATTGAGGGGCAGCACGCCCGCGCGCAGCGCGATCGCGAGCGTGGACAGCACGAACGCCTCGGTGAGGCGACCGGCATCGAGCGCCGCGCCCGTGGCCACGGCGAGCACGGCCGACGCCGTGAGCCAGACCGCGCCGGTGCGGCTCGACGGCCAGGCGCCGAACGCGTGCAGCAGGGCGCCGATGGCTACCGCCCCGTACGCCAGGGGACCAGCCGGCGCGAACAGCGCCACGGCCGCCGCGATCACCAGGGCCGCGAGCGTCCGGACCGAACGCCGCCAGCCGGTGGCCACGGCAGGCGCCACCAGCAGGAGCAGGCAGACCACGAACGTCTCCCAGGGCGCCGACAACAGGCCCGTGATCACGGCGCCACCCCATCCATCGAGACGGCGCGACGGATGCGCCGATCGGTCCGATCGAGCAGGCGGGCCAGCGCCAGGACCGGCGCGAAGGCGGCGTCGATCCGGTCGTCCAGGCGCAGCCGGTGCAGGGCTCCCGCGTACACCCGCGCGGCGAGCCGCGGCGAGACGCGCGCAAGCCATGACGGGCCGTGAGCCTCGTGGCCCAGCCGGTGACTGTCGTGCACCATGTTGGGCGCCTTCAGGAACTGACCAAGGCGCAGCAGGGCGTGGCACACCAGGTGGACGAGGGCGAGCGTGATCAGGCCCAGGAAGATCTCGGCGAGGATCAGCCCCACCTGGGCGAGCGTCGCGTGCGCCAGCGCCCCCTTCGCGTCGGTGTGCACCCGCACGACCGAGGCCGCGTAGGCCGCCGTCGCCAGCCCCACGACCACCCCGATGACCCGGGCGGGCACCGACACTTCGAGCACGGGCCAGACACGCAGCAGCAGGAAGAGCCCGGCGTGAATCGACACGGCGCCGTAGAAGAGGGCGCTCGACGGCGTCGGCCCCTCCATGGCACGCGGCAGCCACCCCGAGAACGGCAGCTGCGCCGACTTGCCCATCGCCGACAGCAGGAACAGGAGGGCGATGAGCGTGGCCTCGCCCGCCGGCAGCTGCGCCGCCCGGTCGAGCGCCGAGAAGCGCGCGGAGCCGAGCAGCTCGAACGTGGTGACCGTGGCCACCAGCAGGCCGGCGTCCGCGAGGCGGTAGGTCGCGAAGGCGCGGATGGACGAGCGGATCGGCTCGGCCCGCTCGTGGAAGTACCCGATGAACAGCGCCGAGCTGATGCCCACGATCTCCCAGCCGGCGAAGAACAGCTCGAGCGCGCCGGCCAGGGCCACCAGCTGCGTGCCGGTCGCGAAGAACGCCAGCAGGCCGAAGAAGCGGACGAAGCCCGGTTCGCGGTGCAGGTAGGTGCGCGAGAACCGGCCGACGAGCAGGGTGAGCACGGCGGCAAACAGCGCGATGGTCAGCGAGATACGGTCCACCAGGAGCACGAGCGGGATCTCGAAATCGTGGATGCGGAGCCACGACCCGAACTCCATCTCGCCGTCGACCGGCGCGGCCACCAGCCCGGAGAAACCGAGGAGGACGACGCCCAGGGCAAGCATCGATGCCGTCAAGCCCGCCATCGTGGTGCGGTAGGCCATGGCCTCGGACGGATGCCGATCGGCGAGCAGCACGCGCAGGCCGACGATCACGCCGGCGACGACGGGCGCCACGACCGCCAGCACGAGGGCCAGGCGTACGGCCTCAACCATGGACTGTCTCCACGGGGCGCGCCGCGTCCTGATGCACGGGCCCCACGACCGAGTCGGGCAGCGCGCGGCGGACGAGCGCCGGCGGCAGGTGCTCGCGCGAGCGCATGTGCCAGTCGGCAGACCGGTCCACGACCGGCAGGAGCGTCGGTGTCGGGTCGTAGGTCACGAATCCCCCGTCCTCGAACACCGCCAGGGCGCCCGTCTCCGGGTGCATCGACACGAGCTGCACCCAGGCGTTGGTGACGAGCTCGGCCACCTCGGGCTGCCGTGACGCCACGGCCAGCAGCGCCGCCGGTGTCGCCTCCACGATCAGCAGCAGGCGCATCGGCTCGTGGATCTCGACCATCTGCAGGGGCAGCCCGGTGCGCAGGTCGCTCTGATGGCCGTTCATGACGCCGATGAGGCCGGTGACGTTGTGGGGGAGCTTGGTGCCACAGCCGAACGTCTCGTTGTCCACCGCCGAGAAGTAGTACTCGAGGCTGATGCCCGCACCGACGGGCCCCACGGCCGCCAGCGTCCGCTCGAGCACGGCGTTGCCCGCATCCCCGGGCGGGTCGTAGCTGACCAGGAACGCCCGCCGGTCCAGATGGAGGCCACGAATGACCTCGCGCCGGCCCACGAAGCAGATCGCGTTGGTGCAGTGGCCGTACTCGGGCCTCGGCTGGGCCAGGTGCGTGGTACGCGCCTCGACGTGCCGCAGCGCGTCATCGGTCGTCACGTCGAGCGGCACGTCGTCGAACCGGCGGCAGCGCTCCTGGGCGCTCTCGCGACGGGCACGCTCGAGCGCCTGGTAGACCTCCTCGAAACGCTCCACGTGCGTCGCGGGCAGGATGTCGAGGTCGTAGTACTTCACCGAGTCGTCGGCGGTGTCGTGCAGGGCGCCGACGAACCAGGTCCCGCTCGGGATGGCGACGCCCCGCGCAGTGACGGCCGTACGGACGTCGGGACGATTGGCCATGTCCGCCAGCAGGCGGGCATTGGCGCCGCCGCGACGACCGCCGCACGCCCCACAGTCGTGCGCCGACTCGTGGGGATTGTTGAGGCTGGTCGATCCGTGGCCGAGGAGCACCACCACGGGCGCGAACCCGTCGGTCAGCCCTATGCCGCGCAA
>JABFRY010000442.1 GCA_013140955.1 Acidobacteriota bacterium | reverse complement strand
GGCCTCGGACGGCTGCGTGTGCGTGCGTTCGTCGGCCCGCGCCCGGGCGCGGCACGGGAAGCAGACGACCGGCGCCCGCTGGCGCCCACGCCGCCCGTGACCGGGCGCGAACGTGCGGCAGAGGTCGCATGCGGTATCGAACAGGTCGGGCTGGATGGCCCGGTGGGCCTGGCTGGGTTGGAGAGGCTGGCTGTGCTGGCTCGACTGGCTGTGCTGGCTGGGCTGGCTGGGCTGGTGTTGCTGGCTGGGCTGTTCCATCTGCGGGCTCCGACGTCGATTGTCGGCGCTGGGTGTGACAGCCCAGGTCACGTCCTGCGGGAGGATGGGCTATCCTGCCGCGAGTCCCCTGCCGGTCCCGACGGACACTCCCCATATTGGAGGTATGCCTGATGCTTCGATGGTCTGCACTGTTCGCCTTCGCCCTCACCCTCGCCGTGCCCGCCGTCACGTCCGCCCAGGACTGGCAAGTGCGCATCGACGAAAGCCGTGACGCCTCGGATCCGGACACCACGCCGAACATCGAGTTCACCGCCATGGGCGCCGGCGGCTTCCGGTCGAGCGGCGGGCCGGCAGGCACGTTCTGGATGCCGGGCCAGTCCGCCACGGGGGCGTACACGCTGTCGGGTACCTTCACGCTCAACACGCCGAGCAGCCACACCAACTACTACGGGCTCGTGTTCGGCGGCAGCAACCTGGGGGCGCCGAACCAGCAGTACGTGTATTTCATGGTGGCGCAGAACGGCTCGTTCCAGATCAGGCATCGGAACGGCGACCAGACGTCGAACGTGCAGGGCCGGACGCCTCACGCCGCCGTCGTGCGGCCGGGCGCCAACGGCCAGTCGGTGAACAACCTCGAAGTGCGCGTGGCCGCCGATGCCATCAGCTACGTGGTCAACGGCACCGTGGTCCACACCACGCCGAAGAGCGGCGCCACGGCCGTCACCGACGGACAGGTGGGTGCCCGCATCAATCACGAGACGGACGTGACGGTGTCGAATTTCCAGATCCGTCGCTGAGCGCGGCGCCGGCGCGCGAGACCGGCACGCACGTCGCGCGTGCCGCGTCAGCGCCCGGCGAAGCCGAGCAGGATGTCACGCATCATCGCCACGCCACGGCGGACGTTCTCGACCGAGATCCGTTCGTTGTTGCCGTGCGCCCCTCCAGCGTCGGCCTCCGGCAGGGCAACCGGCGCATAGCCATAGGCCGTGATGCCGAGATCGCGCACGAAGTGGCTGTCGGTGAAGCCCGTGCTGACCGCCGAGGCCACCACCCCCTGCGGGAAGTACTGCTGCGAGACCGCCATGATGGCGCGATAGAGAGGGGTGTCGGCCGATGAAACGGCCGGCGTGAAGCCCATCAAGGTCTCGACTTCGATCTCGTTGCCCAGCACCTGCCCCAGCTCGGCCAGGAACGCGTCCGGGCTCTGGTCCGGCAGGAGCCGGCAGTCGATCTCGGCCCAGGCCACCGTGGGCACGACGTTGATCTTGTCGCTGGCGTTCAGGCGCGTCATCGCGCAGGTGTTGCGAACCAGTGAATGCATGGCCGGCAGCTCGCGATGCAGATCCTCGAGGACGCCCGGTGTCCTGATGGCCGCGGTCATGTTGGCGAAATGCTGGCGCCACCGCGGAGCCTGGGCGGCGGCGATGCCCCGGAAGTACTCATCGACGGCGGGAAGGACCCGCGCTTCGAACTCGTGCTCGCGCAGGCGCTCGAGAGCGGCGACGAGCGCGGCCACCGCGTACGAGGGCGCCGGCCGTGATCCGTGCCCGGGCTCGCCGCGCGCGGTCAGCCGAAGCCAGTACGGCACCTTCTGCGTCACCTCGATGCTCAGACTCGTGCCGCCTCCGGGGCTGACGCTGCCGCGACCGCCCTCGTTCAGCACGTAGCCCACGCCTTCGAAGAGCTCCGGCCGGTTTTCGACGAGCCACCCGACGCCGAAGGACCCGCCGGCTTCCTCGTCGGCCGTGGCCATGAAGACGACGTCTCGGTCGAGCGTGGCGCCGGAGCGGTGCAGCGAGAGGAACGCGGCCAGGTGCATGATGCCGAGCGACTTGGTGTCGATGGTGCCGCGGCCGTAGATCAGGCCGTCACGAATCTCGCCCGAGAGCGGACTGGTGTCCCACGCCGCGGGATCCGCGGGCACGACGTCCATGTGGTGCAGCAGGATCAGCCCCGGCTCGTCGCCGCCCTCGAGACGCGCCCAGATGTTGCCGCGGCCCGGCGCCGACTCGACGATCTCGTAGTCGATCCCCTCGGCTTCGAAGATGGCCGCAAAGAACCGCGCCCCGGCAATCTCGTTGCCGGGCGGGTTGGTGGTGTCGATGCGCACGTACGCCTGCAGCCACCCAACGGCCTCGTCCTGCAGGGAGTCGAGACCTGTCTGTGCAGCCCCAGGTGCCGCAGACGCCAGCATGACCAGAAGGGTCAACACGATGCATCGCATGGAGATCCTCCGTTCGCTCAGGACGTGAAATCGGCGAGGGCCGCAGCGTCGTGATCGGGCAGCCACTCCACGAAGCGGTTGGCGTCGTCCACCACGATCATCTTCGCCTCGACCGGCTCGTCGGTGAGGCAGAACGCGGCGATGATGATCGTGTCGCCCGCGTGGAAATGCCGGGCGGCAGCGCCGTTGACCACGACGTCCCCGGACCCGGCCGGGAGCGGGATGGCATATGTCTCCACGCGCTGGCCGTTGTTGACGTTCCAGACCGCCACCTGCTCGCCTGGCAGGATGTCGGTGAGGTCGAGCAGGGTCCGGTCGATCCCGATGCTGCCCGCATAGTGCAGGTCCGCACCGGTGACGACGGCGTGGTGGATCTTCGACTTGCAGAGGGTTCGCAGCTTCATGGTCTGGCGGCGGGCGGCGTGCACGAGAGGTTGTCGATGAGCCTGGTGTGGCCCACCCACAGGGCCCCGGCCACGAGCACCGGCCCGGTGATCCGCTGTACGGGCTGCAGCTCGTCCGGGTCGACGATTTCCAGGTACTCTACCCGCAGGTCCCCGTCCTCCGGAACCTCGGCGCGCGCCTCGGCCACGATCGCTCCCGCGTCGGTCTGGCCCGCGTCGATCAGGCGGGCGGCCTCGAGCAGGGCACGGTGCAGGGCCGGCGCGCGCTCGCGCTCGTCGGCGCTCAGGCGCCGATTCCTGGAGCTCAATGCCAGCCCGTCGGCTTCGCGGACGGTGGGCACGCCCACGACCTCTACGGGCACGTCGAAGTCTCGCACCAGCCGACGGATGATGGCGAGCTGCTGGGCGTCCTTCTCCCCGAAGTACGCACGGTCTGGCCCGACCATCTGGAACAGCTTCATCACCACGAGCGCCACGCCGCCGAAGTGGCCCGGACGCCGGGCGCCGCAGAGGTGCGCGCCGAGGCGTCCCACGTCGATGCGGCACAGGGGCTCGGCCGGATACATCTCTCCCGCCGCCGGGACGAACAGCACGTCGGTACCGAGCGAGGAGCACAACGCGGTGTCGGCCTCGAGCGTGCGCGGGTAGCGCTCCAGGTCGTCGGTCCGGTCGAACTGGAGCGGGTTCACGAACAGGCTCACGACGACCGTGTCGCACTCGTCGCGCGCCCGTGCGATGAGACGGGCGTGGCCCGCGTGCAGGGCGCCCATCGTGGGGACGAAGCCGATGCGCCCGCCGTCGTGGCGGGCACGTGCCAGGGTCTGTCGCAGGTCGGCCGCCCGGTCCACGGGGGTCATCGTCGCGGACGTCGCCCCGCGCGACGCCTGGCAGCGCCTGCCGGGAAACGCCCCTCCCGTACGTCGTCGGCGAACTGGCGGGCCGCATCGGTGACAGTGCCCGCCAGCTGGGCGTACTGCCGGACGAACGGCGGGACGAACCGGTCGAAGAGCCCGAGCATGTCGTAGCTCACGAGCACCTGGCCGTCGCAGTGCGGGCCTGCGCCGATGCCGATGGTCGGCACCGTCAGCTGCGCCGTGACCTGCGCCGCCAGATCCGGCGGCACCACCTCGAGGACCACCGCACAGGCGCCGGCGGCCTCGAGAGCGGCCGCGTCGGCCAGCAGCTGCTCCGATTCGCGCGGACCGTAGGCGCGACGCCGGTAGCCGCCCAGCTGGTGCACCGACTGCGGCTGCAGGCCCAGGTGTCCCATTACGGGAATGCCGACGTCCACCAGCCGCCGTACGACCGGCACGACCGGGGCGCCCCCTTCCAGCTTCACGGCGGCCGCGCCGCCCTCCTGCAGCAGGCGCCCGGCATTCCGCACCGCTTCGTCCGCGTTCACCTGGTAGGTGAGAAACGGCATGTCGGCCACGACCAGGGCACGCCGTGTGCCGCGGCTGACGGCCTTCGTGTGGTGCACCACGGCGTCGAGCGTCACGGGAAGTGTCGTCTCGAGGCCGAGGATGACGGTGCCCAGCGAGTCGCCGACGAGCAGCACGTCGATGCCCGCGCGATCGAGCAGCGCCGCCATCGTGGCGTCGTACGCGGTGAGCATGGAAATCCGCATGCCTTTGCGCTTCATGTCGGCCAGGGTGGGGATACGCACGGGGACGACGTCGGTCACAGGGCTCCTCCGGACGCGAGCGCCGATCGCACCGCGTCCGCACGCTCGGCCGGGAGGCCGCGCCTCACGGCCAGCTCCAGCAGGTGATGACTGGCCGCGCGGTAGAGCGCGGCTTCGCTCGCGGTGAGGGACGCCGTCGCGCGCAGGTGCGCGCTGACGGTGCCCGCGTCGCCGCGCGAGACCGGGACGGTCAGGGCGTCCACCGGGCCCACCGCGAGCACGTTCTCGAGCGTGGCCCGCGCCAGCGGGGCCAGCGCCCGCCATCAGCGCCACCGCCACGTTGAGCAC
>JABFRY010000376.1 GCA_013140955.1 Acidobacteriota bacterium | reverse complement strand
CCTCGCAGCGGCTGCGCTCCATCGATCAGTGGCCGGCGGTGATGGTCCAGGCCCGGCGCGTGGGTGGGGTCACGGCCGCCAGCCCCGGCGTGACCGGCTCGGGCGTGGCCACCCGTGCCGATGCCCGCCTCCCTATCGTGATCCGGGGCGTAGACCCCGACCTCTTTCTCGCCATCATCGACCTGCGGTCACGCATGCGCGACGGCACCTTCGACGTGAGCGGCGGCCGCGTCGTCATCGGCGCCACGCTCGCGGAGGACCTGGGCATCGGGGTGGGCGACAAGCTGCGCCTCGCCTCGACCGAGGGGGTCGAGGACGTGGTGACCGTGGCGGGCCTCTTCGCCCTCGGGAACGAAGCGGTGGACCGCACCTGGGTCGTCACCTCGCTCCGCCACGCGCAGTCGTTGTTCACGCTGCCCGGCGGCGCGACCGTCATCGAGCTGACGGTGCAGGACGTCTTCGCGGCGGACCGGGTGGCCAGCGAGGTGCAGGCGCGGACGGGCCTCAGAGCAGACAGCTGGATGGCACTCAACGCCGAGTTGCTGACCGGGCTCACCGCGCAGAGCAATTCGAAGACGATGATCCAGTTCTTCGTCGTGGTGAGCGTGACCCTCGGCATCGCGAGCGTGCTCATCATCTCGGTCGTCCAGAAGTCGCGCGAGATCGGCATCCTGCGGGCCGTGGGCACTCCGGCGCGGCGCGTGCTGGCCGTGTTCCTCATCCAGGGGGGACTGCTCGGGCTCACCGGCTCGGTGCTCGGCTCGCTCATGGGGGTGATCTTCGCCCGCCTGTTCGAGCAGCTGACCTTGACGCCCGACGGGTTGCCCCGCTTCCCCGTGCAGGTAGACCTGCCGCTGCTCGGGGGGGCGATGCTGCTGGCGACCGGCATCGGCCTCGCCGCGGCCGTGGTTCCGGCCCGTCGGGCCGCCCGGCTCGACCCAGCCAGGGCGATTCGCAGTGCCTGAGCCGATCCTCGAGGTGTCGCAGGTCGTGCGCGACTACGGCGAGCACGTGCGCACGAGGGCGCTCGCCGGCATCGACCTGGTGCTCGAGCGCGGGGAGTTCGCGGCGCTGATGGGTCCGTCCGGGTCGGGCAAGAGTACCTTGCTCAACATCGTCGGGCTCCTCGACCGCCCGACACACGGGCGGGTCGTCATCGCGGGGACCGACACGACCGGGCTCGATGACCGCGTGCTGACGGCGCTTCGTGCCCGGATGCTCGGCTTCGTCTTCCAGTTCCACCACCTGTTGCCGGCCTTCTCGGCCGTCGAGAACGTGATGCTCCCGGAGTGGGCAGATGCGGGATATCCCAGCCGTGAGATGCGGCTGGAGGCCGAAGAGTTGCTGACCTCGGTCGGTCTTGCCGACCGGGCTCACTTCAAGGTGGGGGATCTCTCTGGTGGTCAGCAGCAACGCGTCGCCATCGCGCGCGCCCTGTCACGCCACCCCCCGCTCGTGCTTGCCGACGAGCCGACCGGCAATCTCGACACCGCCTCGGCAGACGAGGTGTTCGAGCTGCTGCATCGGTTCAACCGCGAGCTGGGCACCACCTTCCTCGTCGTGACGCACGACCCGCGGATCGCAGACCGCTGCCGCCGCGTGATCGAGATCGTGGACGGGCGCGTCCAGAACGACCGGCGGCAATCGCCAGCGTGACCCAATGGACGGCTTGGCGACGCGGCCCCGGCAAGGGGCTCACGCGGCGGATCGGTCTGGGGTGTAGAATCCCCGCACCGTGCCGGGCGAGGTGTGCGTCCGGCCTTCGACGAGGAGTTGCAGCCATGTCCCGACGCACGCGCATTGGATGGCCCTTGACGCTCGCGCTGCTCGCCGGCAGTGCCGGCAGTGGACCCTTGACCGGTCCGGTCTCCGTGGCAGCCCAGGCGGGCGGTCAGGCCGAGCGGGCTCCCGCCCAGGCCCCGGCACCCGCCACGCGCCCGGCGCTCCTGTTCCGCGAGGCGTGGACGCGCTCGCTGGCCGCGGCCGGACAGCCCGCGAGCCCGCACCGCAGCGCGAATCAGTACGTGCTCGCCAACCAGATGGCCGTCAGCGCGCCCAACCTCCAGCTGACCCTCTACGGCGAGAAGGCCCGCGACCTCACCGTGTACGAGCACGAGGGACGCATCGATCTCTGGACGGGGCTCGTGGGCTCGCCCATTGCAGTCACGCTGAAGGACCGCGCCAACTACCTCGACCTGACCGGCCTGGCCCGCTTGCGTGCCATCGTCCGCACGTCGAACCTGCATGCGCTGCACCCGGTGGTGAAGCTCGCCGACGGGACGCTCGCGGTGGGGTCGCAGCGCATCGACACGGACGGGGCCTTCCTGTCGGTGGAGGTGGCCTACGACAACCAGCGCTGGTTCGTGCTCGATCCGACGGAGGTGTCGGTGGGGCGCACCCTCGAGAATCCCGACCTGAGCCGGGTGGACGAACTCGGCTTCGTGAATCTCGCGCCGTCCGGTGGGCACGGCAATTCCGGCTGGGCGAACATCTCGACCGTGGAGGTCTTCGCCACCACGACGAAGCGCTGATCGGGATCTCTCACGGCGCGGAGGCCGACGGCGGAGCGCCGGACGCCTGGTGCCGTCGGCCGCGGGCCAGGCCGGCCTCGTGTCTCCGGGCGCCCTCGTCCGATAGGATGTATCGGGCGACGGCGTCCGGACGCATGAGCGATCTCACCCCACTGCGCATCACCCAGACCGGACTGGCGTTCTGGCAGGCCAAGTGCCTCCTGTCCGCCATCGAACTCGGTGTCTTCACGGCGCTTGGGGCCGGCGCGAAGACCCGCGCCGCGCTGGGCGACGAGCTGGGCGTGCACGCGACGGCGCTGCCGGATTTCCTCGACGGCCTGGTCGCCATGGGCTTTCTCGAGCGGGAGGGCCAGGGCGCCCTGGCCGAGTACCGCAACGGGGCGGAGGCCCGCCAGTTCCTCGACCGCGGCAGCGACGAGTACATGGCCGGCTACCTGGAGATGGCCAACAGCCGGCTGTATCCGTTCTGGGCGGGCCTCACAGACACGCTGCGCACGGGCCGTCCGCAGAACGAGGTGGGGCACTCCGGCACCCGCTACTTCGACGCGCTCTATCAGGACGAGCAGCGGCTCGACCAGTACCTGCAGGCCATGGCGGGCATGAGCCGCGGCAACTTCCGTGCGCTCGCCGAACGGTTCGACTTTTCGCCGTTCCGGACGATGGCCGACATCGGCGGTGCGAGCGGTGAGCTGGCGGTCGTCGTGGCCAGGCGCTATCCCGGCGTGCGCTGCGTGACCGCGGATCTCGCACCCGTGCAGCCATTGGCGGCTCGGCGTGTGGCCGAGGCCGGACTCTCCGACCGCGTCGAGGCCGTGGTGTGCGACATGTTCATCGACCCGTTCCCCGAGGCCGACATCCTGACCATGGGCATGGTGCTGCACAACTGGAGCCCCGACGCGCAGCAGGCCCTCGTCAGGAAGGCGTACGAGACGCTGCCACCCGGCGGGGCGTTCATCGTCATCGAGCATCTCATCGACGACGAGCGGCGGGAGAATCTGTTCGGGCTGATGATGTCGCTCAACATGCTGGTCGCCTGCGGCAACGCGGCCGACTTCACCGGCGCCGACCTGACCGGCTGGATGCGGCAGGCCGGGTTCCGGGAGGCCCGCGTGATCCCGCTGCTCGGGCCCTGCAGTGCGGGGATCGCGTGGAAGTAGCGGCCGGCCGGCAGGCCTCCCACCTCGGCGCTGGCGCACGGCCGATGATCGAGGTGCAGCAGCTCTCCCTGTCGTACCCGCTCGCACATGCCCGCGTGGACGTGCTGCGCGGCGTGGACCTGCAGATTGCGCCAGGCACCCGTGTGGCGATTGCCGGACCGTCGGGGTCGGGCAAGACGTCGCTCCTGCTGCTGCTGTCCGGTCTCGAGCAGCCCACCGGCGGGCGGGTGATCGTGGACGGGATGGATCTCGGCACCCTCGACGCCGACCGCCTCGCCGACTACCGGCGCGACCGCGTGGGCATCGTGTTTCAGTCGTTTCACCTGCTGCCCAGCCTGACGGCCCTCGACAACGCCGCGCTGCCCCTGCGCCTGGCCGGACGCGCCGATGCCCGCGACGTGGCGACACACCTGCTCGCGCGGGTGGGGCTCGCGGACCGGATGGCGCACTACGCGAGCCAGCTGTCGGGCGGCGAGCAGCAGCGGGTGGCCATTGCCCGCGCGCTCGTGCACCGCCCCGCGGTGCTGCTGGCGGACGAGCCCACGGGCAACCTGGACGATCACACGGCGGAGTCGGTGCGCGACCTGCTGTTCGCGCTCAACCGCGACTTCGGCACCACACTCGTCCTGGTGACGCACGACCTCGAGTTCGCGGCCCGTTGCGACCGTGTGCTGCGGCTGCACGACGGGCAGCTCCAGGAGCAGCCGCACGAGCCGTCGCCCGAGTCGGGTTCCGGTCACGATCAGGCACACCAGCACGAGCAGGGCGCGACCGCACCGGCTTCGGGAGAGACGCATGCGCCTGCTCGTTAGTCTCGCGTGGCAGGACCTGCGCGCCAGCGGCCGCCGCCTGTGGATCTTCTGCGCCTGCCTCGTGCTCGGCGTCTCGCTCGTCACGGCCGGCGGCGGCCTGTACCGGCAGATCGCCGACGCGCTCGCCTCCGATGCGAAGCTCCTGTTCGGCGGCGACGTCGAGGTGGAGGCGCGGATGCCAGTCCCAGCCGACGTGCTGGCGTGGATGGAGGCCCGGGGCACGGTGTCGCGGATGGTGGAGCTTCGGACCATGCTCCGACAGGCCGACGGCCGCGCCCAGCTCATCGACCTGCAGAGCGCGGACGCTCGCTATCCGCTGTATGGCAC
>JABFRY010000232.1 GCA_013140955.1 Acidobacteriota bacterium | reverse complement strand
CCCAGGTACCGGTCGAAGGCCTCGGGCACCGACGCCACGTGGCCGGCCGCGATGAGCAGCTGGGCGATCTGCGGGCGGGCGATGGCCTTGCCGCCCGGCGCCGTCGCCGCCGCGACGAGTTCCGCCTCGTCGATGGGGGCGCCCATGGCCGCCAGGCGCTCGGCGATCAGCATGGCGCGGTCGAGCCGGAGCTGGCGTTGGCCCGACAACAGGGCCTCGAGGCCGGGAGCCGTTGGGGGCAGGTAGTAGGCCAGCACGTGCACATCCTTGCCCGCGTGGACCGAGGTGATCTCGATGCCGGGCACCACGGTGATCCCGTACGGGCGGGCCGCCTCCGTGGTAGGGGCGATGGCCGCCATCGTGTCGTGATCGGTGACGCTCATCGTCGTGATGCCCGCCTGGCGGACGCGCTCGACGAGCTCCTCGGGCGAGTGGCGGCCGTCGGACGCGGTGGTGTGCATGTGCAGGTCGATCACGAGTGGGCTCCTTGGGATGTCGTGGCGGTTCGAACAGCTGATGGTACTGTTGTCGGTCGACCGCGCTGCAAACGGTGCACCATCAGCCGATACACGTTACGGACCTGCGACGCGCGCAGGCTCGGCTTTGTCCCTCGAATCGTGGATAGAAGTCCGCTTCTTGGTTGACTTCATGGACGCCACGGGCGCTTCGGCCACAAGGGCAGGGACGCGCAATCACATGCATACTGTTGACGTTCGATGAACTGGGAAGCTTGGGCCGCGCTCGCCGTCGTCGTCCTGGTCCTGTACGCGCTGGTCAGGAACCTTGCCGGTCCAGACGTCATTCTCATGGCCGCCGTGGCGGCCATCATGACGCTCGGCCTGGCGTCCGACCGCTTTCCCTCGCCGACGCAGGCGGCGGCCATCTTCGGCAACGACGGCCTGCTCACCGTCGGCGTGCTGTTCGTCGTGGCGGCCGGCCTCACCGAGACCGGCGCGCTCGGCCTCCTCACCGACCGCATCCTCGGCCGTCCCTCGTCCGTGCAGAGCGCCCAGCTTCGGCTGATGCTGCCCGTGGCCGGCATCAGCGGGTTCCTGAACAACACGCCGGTCGTGGCCATGTTCATGCCGCTGGTCAACGACTGGTGCAAGCGCTCCGGCCTGAGCCCGTCGAAACTGTTCATTCCACTGAGTTACGCGGCGGTGCTCGGGGGACTGTGCACCCTCATCGGTACGAGCACCAATCTGGTGGTGCAGGGCCTGTTGATCGAGGCCCAGCGCACCGACCCCACCGTGCAGACCTTCACGATGTTCACGTTCACGCCCATCGGCTTGCCGCTGGCGATCGTGGGCGTGGCATTCATCGTGCTGGTGTCGCCGCGGCTCCTGCCGTCGCGGCGCCAGGCACCGCCGCGGCACGAGAACCCGCGCGAGTACACGCTCGAAATGACGGTGAAGGCCGAGAGTGCCATCGACGGGCTCACCATCGAAGGCGCCGGGCTGCGACACCTGCCGGGTGCCTACCTGGCGGCCATCGAACGGGGAGGCCTGCGGCGCGTGCCCGTGCCGCCGGACGAGCGCCTCAAAGGGGGTGACCAGCTCAC
Organism: Acidobacteriota bacterium; assembly: GCA_013140955.1. Classification (GTDB taxonomy): domain Bacteria; phylum Acidobacteriota; class Vicinamibacteria; order Vicinamibacterales; family UBA2999; genus JABFRY01. Next base: position 3,270 of record JABFRY010000232.1, on the reverse strand, counting down.
CTTCGTCGGCAACGTCGAGTCGATGGTGGACCTGCTCAAGATGCGCGGGCTCGAGACCGCCGCGTCGCAGAGCGGAAAGCTCCCGGATCCGCCGCACGCGCGGTTCCTCGCCGAGGCCGTGGTGAGCCCCACGTGCCCGCTCATTGGCGCCAGCATCCGCGACGGCCAGTTCCGGACGCGCTACGAGGCGGTCGTCGTGGCGGTGCACCGCAACGGCGAGCGGGTGGACAACCGGATCGGCGACATCGTGCTGAAGGCCGGCGACACGCTGCTGCTCGAGACGAGCCGCCGCTTCCTCCGCCAGCAGCGCAACAGCCGCGACTTCTTCCTGGTGTCGGGCGTGCCCGATTCCCGCCCGTTGCGCCACGATCGCGCCTGGCTGGCGCTCGGCATCATGATCGTGATGGTGCTGGTCGCGTCGGCCGAGCAGGTCACGGGCGTGAGCATCTTCCATGCGGCACTCGTGGCGGCCGGCCTGATGGGCTTGTCCGGATGCCTCTCGGCCGACCAGGCGCGCCGCAGCATCGACTGGGCCACGCTGGTGACCATCGGCGGTGCCCTGGTCCTGGGGCGCGCCATCGAGAGTTCCGGCCTGGCGGCGGTGGCTGCCGACGGGATCATCGGTGTCTTCGAGCCCCTGGGACCGGTTGGCGTGCTGGGCGGCGTGTACCTGATGACGCTGATCTTCACCGAGACCCTGACCAACAACGCGGCTGCGGCCCTGGCCTTTCCCGTCGCTCACGCCACGGCGACCAGCCTGGGTGTCAACCTGATGCCGTTTGCGGTGGTCATTGCCATTGCCGCGTCTGCCGGGTTCGCGACGCCGCTCGGCTACCAGACGCACCTCATGGTCTATGGGCCGGGCGGGTACCGCTTCTCGGACTATCTGCGCCTCGGCGTGCCGCTCGACCTGCTGTGCATGGTGATTACGCTGGCGCTCGTGTGGGTCGTGTTCCCGATGTAGACGAAGACTGCACGTAGCTTCCCTTGAAATCCCTTTTCTGGAAGACTTTCTGGTAATCCTTCGTCCGACTTTGCGGCGGCCGTTGCGTGCGATGTCCGGATGGCCCCTACAGGGTGGCCTCACGGCGGCCGCCCGTTGGCGAACACTTTGCTCACAGGGGTTCCGACCAGGGTCTGGCACCCGTGACTGTTCCCTCGCCTGACTCAGCCGCAAGAGCGGCGTCAGGGTGCCGATAACCCGTAGGGACGACCCGCATCAGACATGTCAACGACACAGGATCTGCGGCCCACCGCCACCGGCCAGACCGCCCGGACGCGCCCGCCCAAGCCGACGTTCTTCGACTTCAAGCCGGACCGCCCCGGCGGCGCCTTGCGCACGTTCGTCAAGCGCGCCATTCTCAAGACCCTGGATTCCGGTCTGGCGGGCGTGCCGCCGCTGGACACCCACGTGGTCATCTGCGGATTCCCCCGCTCCGGGTCAACGCTGCTCCAGCTCATTGTCGAATCCTGTTATCAGGGCGTGCGCAGCTACCGTGAGGAGAAGTCCGGGGTCAACGCGGCCCGCGAACTGCGGCGCACGCACTCCCTGATGATCACGAAGAAGCCGTCCGATCTTTTCCAGGTCGATGACATCCGGGCTTTTTACGACGGCATGCATACCCGCGCGAAGTTCGTCCTGACCACGCGCGATCCCAGGGCTGTGCTGACATCCCGGTACAGCGGCCGGGCGCTGGCCAACACGACCCGTGGACCCGACGGCTATGTCATGTCGTCCGAGGTGTGGCGTGAGTGGTTCACGCACTTCGAGTACGTGAGTCAGGGTCTCGACACCCTGATCGTCGAGTTCGCTGATCTGGTGAAGGACCCTCTGTCGGTGCAGGAGCGCCTCTCGGCGTTCATCGGGCGGGCGCCCGACGTGCCGTTCGACAGGTTCCTCGATGCGGTGCCCGACGGCTTCGAGACCAAGGCGCTCAACGGCGTCCGGAGCTTCGACACCAGTTCCCTGGACCGCTGGCGCGAGCCGAAGTACCGCGAGCGGATTCAGCAGTTGCTTCGCGAGATGCCGGAGCTGCCGACGCTGCTCGTTCGACTGGGCTACGAAGCCGATGCCGGATGGACGAAGGAGTACGCATGAGCAGGGTTCGCCAGTGAGTGGTGCCGACGGCCCCGTGCGGGTCATGCACGTCGTGTACTCCCTCCAGCCTGGTGGCATGGAGTTCGGGGTCGTGAAGCTCGTGAACGGACTCGACCCGGCGAGCGTGCGCAGTGCCATCTGCAGCACGAAGCCGGGCGGCGCGCTGAAGCCCATGGTGTCGGGTCACGTCCAGGTGTTCGAGATGCAGCGCCGGAGCGGCAACGATCCCGGCCTCGTGTGGGATCTCTTCCGCCTCTTCCGGCGCGAGCGCCCGGACGTCGTGCATACCCACGCGTGGGGCACGCTGATCGAAGGGCTCGTGGCGGCCCGCCTGGCACGCGTCCCGTTCGTCGTCCACGGCGAGCACGGCACGCTGCAGCTCAAGCCGCACCAGCGCTGGTTCCAGCGGCGAGGGTGGGCTGCGGCCGATCGGGTGCTGTCGGTTTCATCTCGTCTGGCCGAGCGGATCGCTGCCGAGACGGCCTTTCCGCTCGATCGCATCCGCGTGCTGAGGAACGGCGTGGACCTGGCCCGCTTCGGGCGGGTCGACCGCGCGCAGGCCCGGAGCGCGCTGGGTCTGTCGCCAGACGAGACCGTGGTGACGACCGTCGGGCGCCTCGTGCCGGTCAAGGATCACCCGAACCTGCTCGAGGCTGTGGCGCTGGCCCGCCAGGAGGGGGCGCCCATCACGCTCGTCATTGCGGGCGATGGGCCGTTACGCGGCGACATCGAAGCGCACGCGGCAGCGCTCGGGCTGTTGCCGGCGCTCCGCATGCTGGGGCACCGGACAGACGTCGAGGTCGTGTTCGCCGCCTCCGACGTGTTCACCCTGTCATCGGAGTCCGAGGGCCTGTCGAACACCATCCTCGAAGCCATGGCCGCGGGACTTCCGGTGGTGGCGACACGGGTGGGCGGTGCCGATGAACTGGTACTGGACGGCGTGACGGGGCTGCTCGTCCCGCGCCGGTCGTCCCGCGAGCTGGCCGATGCTCTGGTGCGCGTGGTGGCATCTCCGGACCTGCGGGCGTCGATGAGCCAGGCGGGGCGTGAACGGGCCGTGACGGAGTTCGGGCTCGACGGCATGATTCGCCGCTACGAGGCCTTGTACCGGGAGCTGGCGGGCCTGCCGGTGGCCGGCGGCGCGCAGCCGCCGGTGCGGCGCGGTCGGGAAG
>JABFRY010000042.1 GCA_013140955.1 Acidobacteriota bacterium | reverse complement strand
GGAGTGCCCGTGCGGGCATCCAGGGCCACGAGGCGATAGCCCGGCGTCACGTAGACGATGCGCGCATCCTGGCCGTCGGACCAGTAGGCCAGGCCACGGCCCGAGAGCTGGCGCGGCGCAGCGGCGCCCCGCGCGCCCTCGTCCTCCCGGTGCATCCACAGCAGCTCGCCTGTCGCCGCATCCAGGGCCACGACCGCGCGGCGGGAGCCCGCGGTGGTGTAGACCACGCCGCCCACCATGAGCGGCGTCGTCTGGAAATTGAACTCGGGCCGCGGGCCGAGCGCGTCGGTCTTGAACCGCCACGCCACCTCCAGATCCGCGAAGTTGTCGGCGTTGATCTGGTCGAGCGGGGCGTAGCGCGTGCTCTTGAGGTCTGCGCCGTAGGTCGTCCATTCCCACGTGGCCGGTGTTCCCGGTGTTCCCTGCGCGCGCAGGAAGCGCGCCGGCACCAGGGATGCGCCGGCTCCGGCCAGCAGCGTCGCCATCATGGATCGCCGTGTGATCGTCATCGTCGTCTCCTGCGGGGCGGCCAGCCTACGGCCGTGAACTCAGATAGCGGATCTGCAGCAGCTCGGACTGGGTGTCGAGAGGCGCGGCGCCCGAGGGAAAGCGGCCGACGCTCAGCATGTAGGCCACGATGTCCGCCGTCTGCCGGCGACTGAGCGAGCCGGGACGGTCAACGGGCATCGACACACGGATGCGCTCGAACAGATCGGCAATCGAGCCGTTTTCCCAGGTGGCGTTGAACTGGTCCCCGACGAGGGCGGGCGCCGCCTCGCTGCCGGCAAGGGTCTGGAGATGACACCCCGCGCACTGCGCGGCGTACACGGTCGCGCCGCGGGCCGCCTGGGCCTCCGTGTACACCCCGTCCCAGACCGTGCGGGACGGTGCCTGGGCTGCCAGCCCGGCGACGGCCACGACGCTCACCACGAGGGCCATCACCAGACCCAGGACGAGTGACAGCCGTACGGCCGTGGACGGGACGGGCGGGCGCAGGAACAGGGGACGCAGGTGGTGGGCCATGGACTGGACGCCTCTCAGCCGGCGGAAGACCGGCGGCGCCGGCATTATAGGAGAGAGTGCGCGCCTGCAGCTGGCGCCCGTACGCAGCGCGGGCGGCTCGAATCGGTCCGAGCCGCCCTCATCCGCGGATGCCGGCGCCGGACGGGTCCGGCGACGACGGTCAGTAGTCGGCGATCTTGCCGGCCCAGTACTGCCGGCGCTCCTCGGGCAGCAGGCGCATGAGTTTCGCCATGGTCGCGCCGTTCGGCCCGACGCGGAACTGGTACAGGTAGCGCTCGGCGTCTTCCGGCGCGTCCTGAGGAATCCGTGCCGAGTGCGCGCCCACCGAGTTGAGGAAGACGAAAAGGCGGTTGGGCACGAACTTCACGTCGTCCACCACGTGGCACCGCTTCTCGTCGAACCAGTCGGGCGCGATGATCTTCGACTCGACATCGTTGTCCACCGTCATGATCTGCGTGCCCCATGCCGGATCGTCGCCCTCGCGCGCGAGGTACAGGAGGCACGTCATGAAGCCCCACTTCGGATCGCGGTGCGGCGGGATGTAGTAGCCGCGGGTCCGCAGCATGATGCGACCGTCCCACGGCGCCCACTCGACATCGGACACCGGATCGTCGCCGACGTTCGGGAAGTTGAGCTTGAGCCAGGCGTCCAGCGGGCCGCGGAACTTCGCGATGAGCGCCGGGACGAACACCTCGGGGACGATCGACCGCGACAGGTGACGCCAGACCTTGCGCCCGAACATCGGTGCGAACGTGAACGGGACGTCCACGCGCCGCTTGTTGGGCGGGTGGTCCATGAACAGCTCCAGCGGAGGCAGGCCCAGGATGATGGCGTCGTAGAACGAACGGGGCAGGAAGTCGTCGATGACGATGTGCGGGAACGGGTCGAGCCGGAGCTCCGCGTCCTCCATCTTGCGCTCGATGTAGGCCTTCGCCCCCTGGTGGGTGAGCACGCTCTCGAGCAGCGCCGACCGATGTTCCAGCTGAATGTCGCGCTCGACGATGGCCCGCAGCTGCGACTCGCGGAGCCGCAGCTTCTGGTTGTCGTCGTGCATCCGGCGCAACTCGGCCGCGAGTGCGTCGAAGCGCTGGCCCGTCTTCTCCTGGAAGTCCTCGATCTGTTCCTGGAGCAGCTTCAGGGAGCGATGCACGTCGCGGTGCTGGACGCGCAGATCGTCCACGTTCTTGCGGGTCTGGGCCACCGTGCGCGGACGAAACACGCTCCACGCCTCTGACAACTGTCGAATCACGGCGTCGTCCTCCGGCCTCCGATTATATGGCGGAACACGGAACCTGGCGGGGCCGCCCGCACGCGACGCCACCGGCGGAAGGGCATCGGCGGACGGGCTGGTTCGTGCATAATCTGGGGCGCATGGACGCGGCACGGAGCCTTCGTCTCGTCAGCACGCTGTGGACGCTGGGGCGCGAGGACGCGCGGCTGGTCTGCGCCCTCTACCGGTCGACGTCGGGACTCGAACTCCGGGTGGAGACGGCGACCGCCGTGGTCCTGCGCGAGGCGTGCGACCTGCAGCCGCGACTGCTGACGCGCATGCGCGTGCTGCGGGAATCGCTCGAGCGCCGGGGATGGCGGGAGATTTCTCCCGCCCCCTGACGCGCGCGCATCTTCAGGCCAGATCGAAGACGAGAAATTCCGCGCCGCCCGCAGCCTCGAAGTCGAGACCGGTCTCGTTGGTCACCGCCGCGCCGTCTCCCTGGCGGAGCGCCTCGCCGTTCACGCTGACGTCCCCGCGCGCCACCTGCACCCACGCGTGCCGTCCTGGCCGAAGGTCCATCCGCACGCGTTCCCCGGCGCCGAGCACCGAGGAGTAGAGATCGACGTCCTGATGAATCGCCAGCGCACCCTCCCGGCCGCCCTTGCCGGCCACCAGGCGGAGGCGGCCCCGGCGCTCGTCGAGGGGAAAGTGCTTCTGTTCGTATTCGGGGGGAATACCCTGTTCATCCGGCAGCAGCCAGATCTGCAGGAAGTGGACCGCCTCGTCGCTCGAGGGGTTCATCTCGCTGTGGAGCACCCCGGTGCCGGCCGACATGCGCTGGACGTCGCCCGGGCGAATCACCGAGCCAGTACCCATGCTGTCCCGGTGCGCCAGGGCACCCTCGAGCACGTACGAGAGGATCTCCATGTCGCGGTGCGGGTGGGTGCCGAAGCCGTGGCCGGGCTTCACGCGGTCTTCGTTGATGACGCGCAGCGCCCGGAATCCCATGTGGGAGGGGTCGTAATACTCCCCGAACGAAAACGAATGGCGGCTGTCGAGCCAGCCCCAGTCGGCACGGCCCCGGTCTTCCCCAGAACGACGAATGATCATGTGTCCTCCGCGACGATTCCAAACTGCGGCGCCGGTCTTGTCAAGCTACCGCATAATGCGCAGATGTCCATCGCGCGCGGCACCGTCCGTCTCGGGTCGGATGTTCTCCTCGCCTCCGGCCGCCTCCGCGGGGCCAGGGTCGGCATCGTCTGCAATCCGGCGTCGGTCGGCGCCGGCTACGCGCACGTGATCGATCGGCTGCGGGATGCCGAGGGCGTCCGCCTCGGGGCGATCTTCGGCCCGCAGCACGGCTTCCGGTCCGACGTCCAGGACAACATGATCGAGACGCCGCACCGGGACGACCCGCGGCGCCAGGTGCCGGTGTACTCGCTCTACAGCGAGACACGCGAACCCACGGCCGACATGCTGCGGGGGCTCGACGTGCTCGTCATCGACCTGCAGGACGTCGGCGCGCGCATCTACACCTACGTCTACACGATGGCCAACTGCCTGCGTGCCGCCGCCCGGCACGGCGTCCCGGTCATCGTCTGCGATCGCCCCAACCCGATCGGGGGCCTGCTGGTCGAAGGCGCCTGCCTCGAGGCGGGGTACGAGTCGTTCGTGGGCCAGTTCGCGATCCCGATGCGGCACGGCATGACGATCGGCGAGCTGGCGCTGCTGTTCAACGTGCACTTCGGCCTCGGCGCGCCGCTCGAAGTCGTGGAGATGGAGGGGTGGCGCCGCGCCATGCACGCCGACGAGACAGGCCTGCCGTGGGTGATGCCCTCGCCCAACATGCCCACGCTCGACACGGCACTGGTCTATCCGGGCACCGTGCTCTTCGAGGGCACGATGCTGTCCGAGGGGCGTGGCACGACCAGGCCCTTCGAACTCGTGGGGGCGCCGTGGATCGACGCCGAGGTGCTGGCGGCACGGATGAACGATCTGGGGCTGCCCGGCGTGCACTGCCGGCCGGCCGGGTTCGAGCCCACGTTCCAGAAGCACGCGCGACAATACTGCGGCGGATGCCAGCTGCACGTGACCGACAGGGAGGCGTTTCGACCCGTGCTGACGGGCGCCAGCCTCATCACGGAGCTGCGTCGGTGCGACCCGGACCGGTTTGCGTGGCGGGAGCCGCCGTACGAGTACGAGCACACACGGCTGCCGATCGACATCCTGGCCGGGTCCACGACGCTCAGGATGCAGGTGGAGGACGGCGCCTCGCCCACCACCATCGCGGCGAGCTGGGCGGACGACGAGCAGGCCTTCGCGGCGCTGCGCACCCCGTACCTGCGCTACTGACGCGCGCGGCCGCGCGGGGCGGACCGTCGCGTCGCCCACCGGAGTGCTGCACCGAAGCGAGAATCGCGCTAGACGCGCTCGACCTTCAGGAAGTTCGAGGGTCCGGGCGACAGGTCGGGCGTCACGCTGACGAGCGCGATGACCGAGGCCGGCGGCAGCGTGCCGCGGTGCACGAGCAGTGCGCCGATGCGTTCGGCAGCGGTGGTGACGTCTCCGCTGAGGTCCACGACGAGCGGCACGACCCCCCAGAGCAGCGC
>JABFRY010000419.1 GCA_013140955.1 Acidobacteriota bacterium | reverse complement strand
ACCTGCCGCACGTCACCCTGTTCCACGATCCGTCCCCGGTACATCACCGCGACGCGTGTGGCCATCTCCGCGATGACACCGAAGTCGTGCGTGATGAGCAGGAGCGCGAGCCGGTGCTCCGCCTGCAGATCCCGGAGCAGGTCCAGCACCTGCGCCTGAATCGTCACGTCGAGGGCCGTGGTGGGCTCGTCGGCGATGAGCAGGGCTGGCTGGCAGGCGATGGCAATGGCGATCATGACGCGTTGACGCATACCGCCCGAGAGCTGGTGCGGGTAGTCGCGCGCGCGCCGGCCGGCGTCGGGGATCCGGACCGCACCGAGCAGGCGGACCGCTTCCGTCCGCGCCTCGTGCCAGGGTCGGCCGTGCACGGCCAGCGCCTCGGCGATCTGATCCCCGACCCGCATCACCGGGTTGAGCGCGGTCATCGGCTCCTGGAAGACGAGCGAGATCCGTGCGCCGCGCACGGCTCGCATCTCCCGCTCGGTGAGCTCGAGCAGGTTGCGTCCCCCGAAGAGGACCGCGCCGGACACCACACGTCCAGCCGGCGGCAGGAGTCTCAGGATGGAGAAAGCCGTCATCGACTTGCCGCTGCCCGACTCGCCGACCAGGCCCAGGGTTTCGCCGGCATCGAGGGCAAACGAGACGTCTTCCAGGACCGGCCTGTCGCCGGCGGGCGTGGTGAACGTCACGCCGAGCCCGGTGACCTCGAGCAGGGGGGGCGGCATCAGGCGAAGGCCCCGTCGTGGTGCTCGCCGAACACGCCGCGCAGCACCGCCGAGATCTCGCCCACGGTTGCGCGCGCCTCGACCGCGGTGAGGATCGGGCCCGCCAGGTTCGTCCCGTCCGTGGCCGCCGCCCCGACCTCCGCCAGTGCCAGGCGGCAGGCCTCGCCGTCCCGGGTGGCTTTCACCGACGCCAGGCGCGCGAGCTGTGCCTGTTCCGCGTCGGGAGGCAGCCGGAAGATGTCGGGGATCCCTGCATCCTGCGTGTCCGCGAAGCGGTTCATGCCCACGACCGTCGTGGCCCCGGACTCGTAGGCCTGCTGCGCCTGGTAGGCAGCATCTTCGATGATCCGCTGTGGCACGCCGCGCTCGATGGCGGTGAGCATGCCACCGTGGTGCTCGATCTCGTCGATGAGTACGAGGGCCTCACGTTCGAGGGCATCGGTCATTGCCTCGATTGCCCAGGCCCCGCCGGCCGGATCGACGCTGGCCGCCGCGCCGGTCTCATGGAGGATGATCTGCTGGGTGCGCAGTGCCAGGGTGGCGCTGGCCTCCGTTGGCAGCGCCAGCGCCTCGTCGCGGCCGTTGCAGTGCAGGGACTGCGCGCCGCCAAGTACGGCCGCCAGCGCCTGAATGCCCACCCGAACGAGGTTGTTGTCAGGCTGTCGGGGAGACAGTGTGCTGCCGGCTGTCTGGGCGTGGACCCGCAGCTGCAGCGCCCGCGGACTGGTCGCCCCCAGGCGGTCGCGCATGAGCCGCGCCCAGAGGCGCCGGGCGGCCCGGAACTTCGCGATCTCCTCGAGGAAGTCGTTGTGCACCGCGAAGAAAAAGGACAGGCGTTCTCCGAACGCGTTCGGGTCGAGACCCGCAGCGGTCGCGGCCCGCACGTACGTCAGCGCGTTGGCCAGCGTGAACGCCAGCTCCTGCACGGCCGTCGCTCCTGCCTCCCGGATGTGGTACCCGCTCACCGACACCGTGTTCCAGCGGGGAAGCTCCGAATGGCACCAGGTCGCGAGGTCGGTGAAGAGTCTCAAGGATGCCCGCGGCGGAAAGATATGGGTGCCCCGGGCGATGTACTCCTTGAGGATGTCGTTCTGGGTGGTGCCGCGCAGCGCCGTCGAGGGCACTCCCTGTCGGCTGGCCACCGCCACGTACATGGCCAGCAGGATGAGGGCGGTGGCGTTGATGGTCATCGACGTGGACACCTGCTCGAGCGGAATGCCGTCGAACAGCGCCTCCATGTCGTCGAGTGAATCGATGGCCACGCCGACGCGTCCCACTTCGCCGGCGGAGAGGGGATGGTCGGAGTCGTAGCCGAGCTGGGTGGGCAGATCGAAGGCCACGCTGAGCCCCGTGACGCCCTGGGACAGCAGGTAGCGGAAGCGGCCGGCTGTCTCAGATGCACTCCCGAACCCCGCGTACTGCCGCATCGTCCATGGGTGCCCACGGTACATGTCGGGGTGGATGCCACGGGTGAAGGGGAACGTGCCGGGGCGTTCGTCTCGTCCGCGAGTGTCTGGATTCACGTCGGCCGGGCCGTAGAAGGCGGGGCCTGTCTCGGATCGCGGCATGCAGCTCCTGGCGGCGGATTCTACTTCAACCCCTTGTTCATCAGCGGGTACGCGCCAAACGCCACCGCGCGGCGAGGTGTCCGTGGCGTGCTTCATCCGTGACGGCTGAGTTCTGTTTCTTGACAGTCCGAAGTCCTGTTTCTAGAATTGCCGCGCGGTCTCGGCGGAATTCCTTATACAGACGGCGCGGGTATCGTCCAGCTGGAGCTTGTGCCGGCGTGCGCGATGGTCGAGCTCGATACGGCTCCGAGGCGGGAGAATCGGCATGGACGAGATTGCGAACCGGCTGGCGAAGGAACTCGGAGAAGCCATCGCGGCAGCCGTAGCAGAGCATGCCCAGGTTGCCGCGTGCCGCGCGAGGGCCCGCGAGGCCGGCCTCGACATGCGCGTGACGCTCGAGGCCGTGGTCGGATTCCTGAATCGCAACACTGGCGCGACCCTGACCCGGGTGGCCACGCCCCCGCGCGTGTTGTCACCCCGGTCGCTCGAGTTCACGCCGAACGATCGCCGCTTCCTGCGGTCACTTCGCATCGGTGCCGGCGAGACGAAGGAGCCGGTTGAGTAGACGGCGTCCAGCGACCGGGGCCTAGCCGGCGCGGCCCTGGTTCGCTACCGCCTCGGCGGCCTTCCGCACGGCGTCGGCATCTCCCAGGTAGTACTTCTGCAACGGCCTGAGCTCGTGGTCGAGGAGGTAGACGAGGGGCACCCCGGTGGGGATGTTCAGCTCGACGATTTCCTCCTCCGATATGCCGTCCAGGTACTTCACGAGAGCTCGCAGGCTGTTGCCGTGTGCAGCGATCAGCACACGCTTGCCGGCCCTGATGTCGGGTGCGATCGACTCGTGCCAGTACGGCAGGAACCGGGCGACCGTGTCCTTGAGCGACTCGGCCAGCGGGATTTGATCCTGCGCCAGGTCCGCGTAGCGCCGGTCGCGGGACGGGTGCCGCGGATCCTCGGGCTCGAGCGGCGGCGGCGGCATGTCGTAGCTGCGCCGCCAGATCTTCACCTGTGCGTCCCCGTGTTTGGCGGCGGTCTCGGCCTTGTTGAGACCCTGGAGACTGCCGTAGTGCCGCTCGTTGAGTCGCCAGGAGCGGTGCACCGGGATCCACATCAGATCCATCTCGTCGAGGGCCATCCACAGGGTCCGGATGGCGCGCTTCAGGACCGACGTGTGGGCGACGTCGAACTCGAAGGTCTCGGCGGCCATGAGGCGTCCGGCCTCGCGTGCTTCCGCGCGCCCCTTCTCGGACAGATCCACGTCGGTCCAGCCCGTGAACCGGTTCTCGCGGTTCCAGTCGCTCTCGCCGTGGCGGAGCAGCACGAGTCTGTACACGTTCACCCCCGGGTGGCGAGCTGGCGCACGGCGCCACGTCCCGCATAGACGGCCGCGGCACCGAGCTCCTCCTCGATGCGCAGCAGCTGGTTGTACTTGGCGACGCGGTCGCTGCGGCTGGCCGAACCCGTTTTGATCTGCCCGGCCGACGTGCCCACGGCAAGGTCCGCGATGGTCGTATCCTCGGTCTCGCCGGAACGATGGGAGATGACGCAGGCGTAGCCGGCTGCGGTCGCCATGGCGATGGCGTCCAGCGTCTCCGACACGGTGCCGATCTGATTGAGCTTGACCAGGAGCGCGTTCCCGACGCCCTCGTCGATGCCCTTCTGCAGGATGGACGGGTTGGTGACGAACACGTCGTCGCCCACCAGCTGCACGCGGTCGCCAAGGGCCGTCGTGAGCATCCGCCACCCTGCCCAGTCCCCTTCCGCCACGCCGTCCTCGATGGACACGATCGGGTACTGCCGGGTCCAGTCGTCGTACATCTCGACCATCTGTTCGGCCGTGCGCGTCGGCTCGCCCGACTTCCGGAAGACGTAGCGCCCGTTCTCCCACAATTCGCTCGACGCCACGTCGAGGGCCAGCAGCACGTCAGTGCCCGCGCGAAGGCCCGCTCGCGCGATGGCCTCCAGCACCAGGTCGAGGGCCTCGCGGTTCGACGACAGGTTGGGAGCAAAGCCGCCCTCGTCGCCGACACCGGTGGAGTGACCGGCCTTCTTCAGGATGGCACGCAGGGCGTGGAAGATCTCTGCTCCCCACCGCAGCGCGTCGGCGAACGTCGGCGCGCCGATGGGCATCACCATGAACTCCTGCAGGTCCACGCTGCTGTCGGCATGCGCGCCGCCGTTGAGGATGTTCATCATCGGCACCGGGAGGACGTACCGTCCATCCGCCCGGCGGGTCCCGCCGAGCTCCGCCAGGTGCGCGTAGAGCGGCACCCCTGCCGCTGCCGCGCCGGCCCGGGCCGCGGCCATCGACACCCCGAGCAGGGCATTGGCACCCAGTCGGCTCTTGCCGGGGGTACCGTCGAGGGCGATGAGCGCCTCGTCGAGGGGGCGCTGGGCCAGTGTGGTGCCGAGCAGGGCGCGACAGATCTCTCCGTTGACGTGCGCGACGGCGCTGCGCACCCCTTTGCCAAGGTAGCGGGCCTTGTCGCCATCCCTGAGTTCGAGCGCTTCGCGCTCGCCCGTCGACGCGCCGGACGGGACCGCCGCCCGCCCGAAGGCGGCGCCTGCCACGACGTCGACTTCGACGGTGGGGTTGCCCCGGGAGTCGAGGATCTCCCGGCCGTGAACCTGCGTTATCTGCACGCGCGACTCCTGTACGTGGGCCGGTCCGGCCCCGGTGCGGTCTGCATCACGACCAGGCGGAGCCCGCCCGGTCGGCGTCGTTCTCCATGGCGAGGTCCTCATCGCTGAGGGGCCCGATGAAGGGTTCGTCGTCGGCGGTCACGACCACGATGCCGTTCTCGGTGACCGTGTGCCGGCGGCGGTCCTCCTGGGCATCGAAGCCGATGAGGGCCCCTCTGGGAATCAGCACGTCACGGTCCACGATGGCCCGCCTGATGCGGGCGTGGCGCCCGACGCGGACGCCGGGCATCAGGATGGAGTGCTCGATTTCGCTGAAGCTGTGCACGCGGACGTTGGGGCACAGCACGCTCCCCACCACCCGGCTGCCCGAGACGATGCACCCGTTCGAGACGATCGAGTCCAGCGCCTGGCCGCAGCGCCGGCCCTGTTCGGCGAAGACGAACTTGGCCGGCGGGGCCTGGGGCTGGTAGGTGCGGAGGGGCCACTCGGGATCGTACAGGTTGAACTCGGGCGTCACGCGGCACAGGTCCATGCTGGCCTCGAAGTACGCGTCGAGCGTCCCGATGTCGCGCCAGTATTTCGCGGACTTCTTGTTCTCGTCGTGAAACCGGTACGAGTACACCGGGCCCGAGTGGATGAGCGACGGCAGGATGTCCTTGCCGAAGTCGTGACGGCTGTCGGGCCGGACGGCGTCCGCCTCGAGAGCCGCTATGAGGACATCCGCGCGGAAGATGTAAATGCCCATCGAGGCCAGCGCCAGGTCCGGCGAGCCCGGAATGGTGGGTGGCACCTCGGGCTTTTCCGCGAAGCCGGTGACGCGATCGTGCTCGTCCACGCCCACGATGCCGAATCGCCGGCCATCGGCCGCCGGGATCTCGATCGTCGCCAGTGTTGCGTCGGCCCGGCGGTCCACGTGGAACCGCAGCATGCGGGAGTAGTCCATCTTGTACACGTGGTCACCAGAGAGGATGATCACGTGCGAGGGCTTCTCGCGAACGATGGAGTACAGGTTCTGGAACACCGCGTCCGCCGTGCCGAGGTACCAGTGTTCCCCGACGCGCTTCTGGGGCGGGAGCATCTCGATGAACTCCCCGAGCTCCTCGGACACGACGTTCCATCCCTGCCGGATGTGCCGGTTCAGGGACAGCGACTTGTACTGGGTGGCGATGAAGATACGGCGCAGTCCCGAGTTCACGCAGTTGCTGAGCGTGAAGTCGATGATGCGGTACGGGCCGCCGAAGAAGACCGCGGGCTTCGCCCGCTCCTTCGTCAAGGGAAACAGGCGCTCTCCCGCCCCGCCGGCGAGCAGGATGACCAGGGTGTCGTCGAGATCCATAGCGGGTGGGCCGCCCCTGCACGAATGCTCGCTGCCACCGGAGTCTGCAGGCCACGTGGCCTGCTGCAGCGAGGCCTCGATGGTATCACGCGGAAAGGACGAACTTCGTATGGTTTCGCCGTTTATTCCCCCCATTGCAGGTCCTTTTGACTTGGCCGGTCGCCACGCCTATGATCACCCGGTCCAGAAGCTTGGAGGTGTCCGTCGTGACGGGCCCGGGCCCTGGAGGAGAAGGGAATCCATGTACAACCGTCGGGCCCTGGCCCTGACACTTGCCGTTGCGCTCATCGGCTTCCTCGGGACCTCGATGCAGGCCCAGGAGAATCGCCGGCCGCAGCGAAGCAAACTCGAACAGCAGGATATCGATACGCTGGTGCAGCTCGTGAACGGCGTTGCCGCCGGGACGCAGCCGGCGCCATCCGAGGTCGGCGTGACCTGGGTGGGCAACCACTATCTCAAGACCGATAGCGGCCGCACGTATGTGCCCTTCACGGTCAACGTCGATCGCCGCGCGCTCGGCAAGAAGGAAGTGAGCATGTACGTCCGGGCGGTCAGCAAGGCTGCCGCGCCGGCGGCTCCGGCAGGGCAGGCCGCGCCGACCACCGTGACGTTCCCGTGGGACGACATCAACTTCATCGATGTGCCGGACAACGGGCGGGTCGCGCGGGCGCTGGTGCTGCCCCCGGGCGAGTACGACGTGTTCATCGCGCTCAAGGAGCGGGCGACCGACGAGCGGAACGCCGCTCCGGGCAAGACCGGTTTCGTCCGGGAGACGCTGACGGTCCCGAGCTTCGAGGGGTCGCTTCAGAGCAGCAGCGTCATCGTCGCCGCAAATGTCGAGGTGCTGGACAAGCCGCTCAGCGATGAACAGCAGCGGCTCAATCCGTACACCTTCGGGTCCCTGAAGATCGACCCGATGCTCACCCAGCAGTTCCCGAAGGCTGGCGAGTTGAACGTCTTCTTCTGGATCTACGGTGTGCAGCCGGACGCAAACAAGAAGCCGGACCTGACCATCGAGTACAACTTCCATCAGAAGACCGCCGATGGCGAGAAGTACTTCAACCGGACGCCGCCGCAGGCGCTCAATGCCCAGACGCTGCCGCCAGAGTTCGACGTGACGTCGCAGGACCTGTTCGGCAATCAGGGCGTTCCGCTCGCGAGTTTCCCGGCTGGCGACTATCGCCTCGAGATCACCATCACCGACAAGCTCTCGGGCTCGACCGTCAAGAAGGACGTCCCGTTCACCGTGGCCGGCTCCTAGCCGACCTGGCCGTGCCGGACCGTCCGGCACAGCCCGCGCGAAATCGGAATCTGGAGTGCCGTTGTCTATGATTCGACGTCTTGCGCGGTGGTCTTCCATCAGTGGCCTGTGTCTCGCCGGCGTCCTGCCGGTGGGGGCACAGGCCGCCCCGCAGAGTGCTGTCGACGTCGTGAAAGTGGTGGCGGCCGTGTCGACGGCCGACCTGCACGGCACCGTGCGCGACGAAAACGATGCGCCGATACAAGGGGCCGTCGTGTCCGCGTTTGGTGAGGCGACGGCCTTTGCGATCTCCGACGCGGCAGGCCGTTTCGTATTCAGGAACCTTCCGCCAGGACCATATTTCCTCCGGGCGCACCTGCGCGGCTTCCAGCCGGCGGCTGGGCGCATGGTCCGGCTCAATCCCGGCTCCGGCAACGTGTGGGATTTCTCCATGGCACGCCGTGAGGACGGCGATGCTGCCGAAGAACTGGACATCCTCGAGGCGGGTGCTGCGGTCACGCGCGGGGGAACCGCCCCGACCACAGTGCCGGCCGGGGATGCCACCGGCGGCGGCCGGGACGCCGATACCAGCCGGACGCCGGTCGCCTGGCGCCTCCGCCACATGCGTCGCAGCATTCTCCACGACGAGGGCATGGCGGCTGCGGTGGCCGGGAACAACGACGCTCCCGATGCCCGGCGCCGGTACGCCGCGTTGTCCCAGCCTGCGGCGTCGCTCTTCGCCGAACTTCCCATGACCGGGCAGGTCAACCTGCTCACGCGCGCCACGTTCGACCGTCCCGAGGACATCCTGACCACCGGCCTCGGGGGCGCCAGCGGGGTGGCCTTCCTCTCGCTGGCCGTGCCGACGACGCAGGGGGACTGGGCGATCAAGGGGGCTCTCACCCAGGGGGACGTCTCGTCCTGGGTCGTGACCGGTTCGTATACGCAGCGTGTGCCGTCGTCGCACCAGTACGAGGCTGGGCTGTCGTACGCGATGCAGCGATACCTTGGCGGCAACGGTGAGGCTCTCGGCTCGGTCGCCAATGGCCGGCGCAACATCGGCGCCGTGCAGGCGTTCGACCGCTGGACGCTCGACCCGCGCCTGAGCCTGTCGTATGGCGCCCGGTATGCCGTGTACGACTACCTGGATGCAGGCGGGCTCCTGAGCCCGCGGTTTGCCGTCACGGTGGAGCCCATCGATGGCGATCGCGCCACGCTGACGGCCACGTTTTCCCGTACGATGCTCGCCCCCGGCGCCGAGGAGTTCGTTCCGCCCGTGACCGGGCTGCTGCTGCCACCGGAGCGCACATTCTCGCCCGTCGCCAGCGGCAACGGGTTCAGGCCCGAACGCACCGAGCACCTCGAACTCTCCGGCGAGCGTGACGTCCTCGATGTCGTGATGGTGGACGCGCGTGTCTTCAGGCAGAGTGTCGACGATCAGATCGTGACGCTCTTCGGCCTCTCGCCAGGCGATCTGGGGCGGTCGCCGGTGGGCCATTACTATGTCGGCTCGGCGGGTGGCTTCGACGCCGTGGGTTTCGGTGTCGGCGTCAGCCGAGCGATCGCGGGCGGGCTGCGCGGGGGCGTGCGGTACACCCGTGCTCGAGCCACGTGGTCGCCTGGTGCGGGAGATCAGGTCCGCCTGAGCGAGATGGCCCCGGCGGCGGTGCGGGCCGGCAGCGATACGATTCACGATCTGACCATGTCGGTCGAAGGTGAAGTCCCAGGCACATCGACCAGAGTGCTGGTGCTGTACCGCCTGAACGAGAGCGCGGCGACCGGCCCGCTCGCGGCCGGGCCTTCGATGGGATCGCGTCGTTTCAACGTGCAGGTGACACAGTCCCTGCCGTTTCTTGCGTTCACGAGCGCCCAGTGGGAGATGCTCGTGGCCGTTCGCAACCAGTTTCGGGAGGCGAACCTGCCATTTTCCTCTCTCTACGACGAAGTGCTGGTCGTGCGTCCTCCGACCCAGCTCGTTGGAGGGTTGACGGTCAGGTTCTGACGCGCACCTGGACGGTGCGTGGACCAGGGGGAGGCCAGGGCCTCCCCTTTTTTCGGCTCATTTTCGGCATCCAATATCCTGGACCCTTGGTCCCGAACTTTGGATACGCCGACAGGGTTGTTGGTTGGCTGGGCGCCCGATGCCGGTCGGGAGCCGGGGGCGGTGCATCCGGCAGGACGTGAGCGTTCCCAGGTGGGAACGCGGAGTGGCCACGGCGGTTCGTCCGATGATGGAGAAGCCAGTCAAGACGGGCTCGGCTCAAGGACCCTGGAGTCGCTGGTGGCGACCGGGCCTGCCCCTGCTCGTCGTCTCCGTCCTCCTCTATCTGGGGGTGGCGAACATCTACGAGCGGGCGACGTTCCGTGATGTCGAGGATGGCGCCCTGTGGGAGCAGGGTCCCCAGGGCGTCAGCGCAGCGGCCATCGCCGCCGGCACGCCCGCGGAGCAGGTGGGCCTCCGGCCGGGGGATGTGCTCGTCGCCATCGACGACCAGCCCGTCGAGCGCATCGACGACGTGCTGGCCGCGCTCCAGGCCGCCGCACCTGGGCAGTCCCTGCGGTACACCGTACTGCGGCTCGGGACGCGGGACGTGCTGGACGTGCGGATCGGCCCCGTGCCGAGCGGCTCGGCCGCCCTCTACTTCCTGCTGGCATCCGTCGGCATCTTCACCTTGCTCGTTGGAGCGGCGGTCCGCCTGCGGCGTGCCCGGGACCAGGCCTCGCTGCACTTCTTCTGGCTCGCCGTCGCGTTCTTCGGCGTCTTCACCTTCTCGTTCAGCGGACGCCTGGACAGGCTCGACTGGGTGTTCTACTGGGGCGACATCGTCTCGCTCCTGGCGCTCCCTCCACTGTTCGTCCACTTCACGCTCGTCTTCCCCGAGCGGCCGCGGGGCGGGCTCGGTCGCAGGCTGGGGAGGCTCTTCGCGGCGTTGCTCTATGTGCCGGCGGTATTCCTGGGCCTGGCGTACGTGCTGGCCCTGTCGCGACCCGGCGCGACGGCCGGGTCTCTCGTCGAGATCGTCGACGCCCTCGACCGCGCATCGTTGCTTCACTTCGGGGCCTATCTGGTCGGTGGCATCGCGGTGTTGTTCAGGGCCCTCGCGGAGGTGCGCTCGCTCACCGCACGCCGCCAGCTGCGCTGGATCGTCTGGGGGACGGCCCTCGGGGTGGTGCCGTTCGCCACGGCCTATGCCGTGCCCTTCGCGCTCGGCGTGGAGCCCTCGCTCCCGCTCGCCCTCTCGGCTGTTCCGCTGAGTCTCGTGCCCCTCGCCTACGCGTCGGCCATCGTGCGTTACCGCCTGATGGACGTGGAGGTCATCGTCAAGCGCGCGCTCGTCTACGCCCTGGCACTCGCCGCCATCGTCGCCATCTATGCGCTGCTCCTGCGAGGGGTCGAGCAGGTCTTCGTTCGTGGGGATGCCGCGAACAACTGGGTGATCGCACTGCTGGCGACGCTCGTCGCCCTGTTGCTGGCGCCGCCCATGAAGGAGGCGATCCAGAACGGGCTGGACCGCATGTTCTATCGCGATCGCTACGACTATCGTCGCGCGCTCATCGGCTTCGCACGCGACCTGAACAGCGATCTCGACCTGAACCGGCTGTCGGAGCGGCTCGTGTCGATGGTCGTCGAGACGCTGATGGTCGACAAGATGGCCCTCATGCTGGAGGACGAGTCGGCGCCCCACTTCGGCTCCGTGCGGGCGTCCGGGTTCGGCGACCGGCACCCCCCGGCCCTGGCCAAGCGCTCCGGCATTGGTGCACGGCTCGCCGCCGGACACATGGTGCTGCTGGACGATCCGATTGCGGTCAGCCGGTTCGCGTTGAGCGAGATCGACCACTGGCGGGACGTCGGGCTGTCACATTTCATCCCGTGTGTCGTCACCGAGGGCACGATTGCAGTGCTCGCGCTCGGCCGGAAGACGAGCGGGGAGCCGCTCAACAGCGATGACATCGGCCTGCTGGCCGCGGTCGCCGGTCAGATTGCCACCGCGCTCGAGAACGCGCGCCTGTACCGCCAGCTCCACCTGAAGGCCCTCGAGCTCGACCGGATGCGCACCTTCAACGAGAACATCCTCGAGTCGCTCGACGACGGTCTGCTGGTGCTGGACCTCGACGACCGCATCGTCCGCTGGAACCTGGCGCTCGAACGCATGTACGGCGCTGCCCGGACGGATGTCATCGACCGGCGTGTGGACGATGTCTTCACGCCGCAGTTCGTGGATGCCATTCGCACTGCCAGGCGGGACGCCCCGGACGGGACGACCCTGTCGCGGTTTCCCGTGAACGTCGGCGAATCGGCGCGAACCCTCGTCGTCAACGCCGCGGTCATTCCGCTGAGAGCCGCCGAAAAGGATGGCGCGGTGACCTCGGGCACTATCGTCATCCTCGAGGACATCACGGCCAGGGTTCAGCTCGAGGAGCAGCTGCAGATATCCGAGAAGATGGCGTCGATCGGCCTGCTGGCTGCTGGCGTCGCACACGAGGTGAACACGCCGCTCACGGGCATCTCCAGCTTCACGCAGATGCTCCTCGAGGGCGCGGATCCTGCGGATCCGAAGACCCGCCTGCTCGAGAAGATCGAGGTACAGACCTTCCGCGCCGCCAAGATCGTCAACGGCTTGCTGAATCTCTCACGGCCGGGAGCCTCCGGCGGCGACAGGGCTCCCGTGGATCTCAACGGGGTGATCACCGACGTGCTGTCGCTGCTCGAGCACCAGTTCGAGGTGCAGCGCATCCGGGTCCGTCGGGAGCTCGCGGTCGAGCCGGTCGTGGTGATGGGCTACGAGCACAAGATGCAGCAGGTGTTCCTCAATCTCTTCCTCAACGCCAGGGACTCGATGTCGAGCGGCGGCTGGCTGTCGATCGCCACCAGCCTGGTGGACGGTCTGGTGCAGGTGGAGGTGTCGGACACGGGGTCGGGCATTCCCGCGGAGTACCTGGCAAGAATCTACGACCCGTTCTTCACGACGAAGGATATCGGCAAGGGGACCGGTCTTGGTCTCTCGATCACCTACGGCATCGTGCGCGAGCACGAGGGTGCCATCGATTGCGACAGCGTCATGGGTCAGGGCACCCGTTTCACGCTCAAGTTCCCCGTCGCGACAGCCGCGGCGGATCGTCCATCCCGCGTGGTTCACAACTGAAGGCAGGATGCCGAACATGGCGAAGAAGGGCAACATCCTCGTCGTCGACGACGAGGCCATCATGCGGGAGATCCTCGAGGCGCTGCTCGCCCGTGAGGGCTACGACGTGGCACTGGCCTCCGATGGCCAGGAAGGACTCGAGCTCGCCAGGACCAGGACGTTCGATGCGGCTGTCGTGGACGTGATGATGCCAGGGATGGACGGCATCACCCTCCTGGACGAACTGCGTAAGCTCGACGAGGAACTCCCGGTGGTCCTCATCACGGCGTTCGCCTCGGTCGAGAACGCGATCTCCGCGATGAAGCGAGGGGCGTTCGACTACATCACGAAGCCCTTCAAGAACGACGAGGTGCTGGCCGTCGTGCGCAATGCCACGGAGCGACGCCGGCTGGTCGCCGAGAACACGGCCCTGCGTCAGAACCTGCAGGCGCAGCAGCAGAACTTTTCCGGCATCATCGGCCGCGGCTCCGGTATGCGTCAGGTGTTCGACCTCATCATCCAGGCGGCGCCCAGCCGCTCGACGATCCTGATCACGGGGGAGAGCGGCACCGGCAAGGAGCTCGTGGCGAGAGCCATCCATACGCACTCGACACGGGCCGATCGTTCGTTCGTCACCGTGAACTCCGGGAACCTCCCATCCGACCTGCTCGAGTCCACCCTGTTCGGCCACGTCAAGGGCGCGTTCACCGGTGCCGTGTACCCGAAGAAGGGTCTGTGCGACATCGCCGACAAGGGGAGCATCTTCTTCGACGAGATCGGCAACGTGCCCGTGGAGACGCAGGCCAAGCTCCTGCGCGTGATGCAGGAACGCGAGTTCATGCGTCTTGGCGGCGTGGAGAACATCAAGGTGGACGTCCGGATCATCGCTGCCACCAACTGCGATCTCCAGCAGATGGTGGAGGACGGCCGGTTTCGGGAGGACCTGTACTATCGCCTTCACGTCATCAACATCGTCCTGCCCCCGCTGCGGGACCGTCGCGAGGACATCCCCCTGCTCGCCCAGCACTTCATGGAGAAGTACGCGCGCGAGAACAACAGGACGGGTATCGAGCTCACCCCCGATGCCCTCGACCTGCTGATGGAGTACGGCTGGCCGGGAAACGTGCGCGAGCTGGAGAACGTGATCGAACGGGCGGTCGTGCTGGGCTCGGGCGGACGGATCGGCCCCGATCTGATTCCGGCGCAGGTGCGGACCCCCACGCACATCCACATCCCGAAGTTCGTCGTGCCCCCTGAGGGGATCTCATTCAAGGACGTGATCTCGAACGTGGAACGGAAGCTGATCGAATCCACGCTGGAGGCGGCTGGAGGGGTCCAGCGCCGGGCGGCCGAGATGCTGGGCATCAAGCCCACCACGCTGAACGAAATGCTGAAGCGTCACGACATCGGGCAGCGACGCAAGCGCACGCCTGGCGCCCACGCCGATGGACATGAGACGTCCCGGATGAAGCCGGCTGTATCGGTGCCCGATCTGACGGGGGAGTGATCAGCGCGCCCGGAGCCGGGACGCCAGCCGCTCGAATCGCCCGACGACCGCTTCCCAGCGGTAGTTGTGCCGGACGTAGCGGCGACCGTTGCGGCCGAGCGTATCCCGAAGCGAGGGGTCGGACATCAGCAGGCCGAGTGCCTCGACGAACTCGCCGCGGGACCCGTAGTACAGACCGGCGCCGGCCCGGCGGCAGTGTTCCACCGCCGACTCGTTTCCGGCGTTGACGAGGACGGGTGTGCCAACCGCCATGCTCTCGAGCGTGGTCTGGGCCAGGAGATCCCGCGCGTCCGGTGCAATCGTGACGTCTGCGGCCTCGTACGCGACGAGACGGTCCCGATCGGGCAGTACGCCAGCCAGCCGGGTGCCTCTGATTTCGGGCAGCTTCATCATCTTCACGCCCATCAGCACGAGGGACGCGTCATCCCGGCCCTCGGCGTACGTATCGAAGTACTCGAGCATCTCCTCGCACCCGTTGTCCTGCTCGACACGGCCGCCGTACACGGCGAACCGGCCATAGAGGCGGTGGCGGCGCCTGAAGGGAATGCCCTGGCCGGCCAGGTACTCCGGTTCGTCGGGGCCCTCGTCCTCAACGGCCAGCAGGTCCTCGTCCGCGACGGCGTCGGCAGGGTCCTGCTGGTGGCGCGGATACGCCTGCCGCGGTGGCGGATCGACACCGACGCCCACCACCTCGTGATTCGCTGGCGTGACGGAGACGAAGGCGCGGGCCAGGTGCCGCTCGACCCCTGAGAGATATCCGATGCCACGGGCCCCACGCAGCAGGTCCGCCCAGATGCCGAACCGGAGACAGGGCGTGAGGTGCAGGTAGGGAAAGATGAGGGTCTTGTCCGGCGCCACGCCTGCCCCCTGCACCGTCGTCGCATGGAACAGCGAGAAGAAGACGAGCGCGTCGTACGACTTGTGCTGTCGCTTCAAGTGATCGATGAGGCCTGGCGCGTTCGGGCCGTGCTCCCGCACCCAGGCGAGTTCGTCGGCGCTGCCGTGCGGACTGGTCGTCAGATGCCTGGTCGCGTGCGCCAGTGCGGCAGGATCGCCAGGCTGGCTCACGGCGAAGCGGCGCACCAGCACCCCCCGCACACGATCGGCGCCCTCGGAGTACTCGTTCTTCCACGACCTGGGATCGGGAGCGCACGTGGTCAGGACATCCACGTCATGGCGGGCACTCAATTGCTCGGCGAGCAGGCGACACGCGTGCTCGGGCCCGCCGCCGATCTCTGCGCCGTAGCGCGGCGTGACGAAGGCCAGCCTCATCGCGGCACGCCCCGGCGGCCGTGGGAGGCAATTCGTGGGTGCATCACGGCTCGCGTGGTTCCACGGGAGCAGGCCCCGGCTGGGCCACGCCCCCGCCGTCGGAGTCCTCCGCCGTCGGCCTCTCCGGTATCGGTTCGGAAACGTGCGCCGGCCCGGACGCTGGGGCGGCCTCTGCGGACGGCAGCGTGCGCTGACCAATTCCGTGGG